>CAYZLP010000123.1:0-9788 GCA_964478635.1 uncultured Caldilineaceae bacterium | reverse complement strand
TTGATATTGGCCATCACAGTCGTGGTCGACATGATGGCCAGCAGCGGCCGTTGATCGGTTCTACGAATCCACTTGAGGAGGACACAAAGATGGACATGGAATACATCGGCCCTATCCAGATGTTGGTCGTAGGCTTTGACCGTGACGCAGACTATCAGGGCGCCATTCTCGACGAACTGGAGAGCCTGAGTGCTCGTGGACTCATTCGGGTGATTGACCTTCAGTTTGTCATGAAGGATGAAGACGGCGAGTTGCTGGCCCTGGAGTTGTCGGAACTGACTGATGACGAAATAGCCGAATACGGCGCCGTCATCAACGGGTTGATCGGCCTGGATGGGAGCGAACGTGACGATGATCTGCCCGAAGTACAGGAACTCGCCGGCGCAGAAATATCGTACGGTCTGACTCCGGCCGACGTACAGGAGATCGCAGCGGGTCTGACGCCTGGCGAAGCCGTGGCCATGCTGCTATTTGAGCATCGCTGGGCTGCGCAACTCAAACGGGCCATTCGCCATACCGGCGGATATCCGATTGCCCAGGGATTCCTCACACCCGAAGCGATGATGATGGTTGGACGCGAAGTCCAGGCCGTGATGGAGGCTGAGATTGCCATCGAAGTCTCCCAAGCCGTAAAGGGTGCGGCGATCCTTGACGCCCTGGCCACGATTGAGGCGGCAGACCAAGTGAAGGCAGTCGCCGCCGCCGAAGCAGCCCGCGCCCTTATTGTGGCCGGCTTGATCGAAGAAGCTGCCGCACAGGAAGCCATCGATGCGCTTATCGCGGCCGACTTGATTGAAACCGCCGCGATCCAGGAGGCGGAAGCAGTTGTGGCGGCGGTTGAGGCCGAGACAGCTGACGCCATTGAAGCCATTAATCAGGCCGTTGACGACGCAGCCGCATGATGTCCGCAGCATCGACCACGGCCGCATGACGCGCCATGCGGCACAGTGGGGATGATGCCGCCGTACTGTTGAAGGTTGTACGAAAAGTGAGTTCGGGATAGGACAGGGCTCCCTCGAACAGTTAGGCTTGTTGTTGACGACAATAAGCGACTGATCAAAAGGAGCCCTGCCATGAGTGTGTATCGTGTCAGACCCTGTGAGACAGATTGGGCATGAAAAATCAGGGAGGTGTTCCGGCCGTTCCCTCCTGACGTAGAATCAAGGTCAAGGAGGAAAGCGGATGGCTAAGAAAAGTACAGCCAGCGAGAAGAAAGTGCGTCAGATTCGGCGCAAGAGTCGCAAGCAGCATTCAGGTGAGGAGAAGATTTGAATCGTCCTGGACGGTCTGCGCGGCGAAGAGAGAGTGAGTGAGCTATGCCGACGCGAAGGCATCACCGAGAGCATCTACTTCCGCTGGAGCAAGGAGCTTCCTGCCCGAAGCTCATGCGGCCGCCTGGCCCTGGCCTGGGCTGGACCCCGTCCGGGCGCGCAGGGATGTGTGCGCGCTTCGCTTCTGCCAGCCATCATGGGCGACGTGCCGGCCGATTCGGGCGAGAACCGTCCGGTTGCCGGAGTGACAGTCACTGGTAGGACGAGTCGTTCTTGACCAGCCGGCGCCGTGCCAGTGACTGTCACTCCGGCGCCGCACCCCGCCAAAACCTTTGATCCAAAATCCGCCCCAGCTGATTCCTCCGGTTCCGCAGGTAACAGCAAAGATTGCACACCGGACGACGCGATCCGCTTCCCGTTCGCCCGGCGCGCTCAGCGACAACTCGTCGTCATCATTGAAGCGTTCAATCCATTCGTGATCGAAAAACATCCCTTGACAGATGACCGAGGATACGATAAATTACTTATACGTATAAATCAAATCTTCTGATCACGTTCCCTACGCTATGGCCAGACGCAGTGGTGGCAAGAAGAGACCCACGCAGGCCGACGTCGCACGAATCGCCGGCGTCTCCCAGGCAATGGTCTCGTATATCGTTAATGAGAATGACACAGTGTCAATCCCTGACGAAACGCGCCAGCGAATTCTTGACGCAATGGCGGCAGTCGGCTATGTGCCGAATTTCACTGCAAGGCGACTCCGTTCCAGCAAGACCTACACGATTGCTGGCGTGATTCCTGACATTACGAATCCATTCTATCCAGACTTCGAGCGCGGCATTCAAGACATCGTAGATCGTCATGGGTATGACCTCACGATGTACAACACTGACGGCACCTTGGCGCGCGAGCGCAGATGTCTGGATTCAATGCTGCAAGGACGGGTAGACGGGGTTGTCGGCGTCTTCTTCCACTTGCGTGTGCCGGAATTGGTTTCGCTGATCAACCAGGGCATTCATGTGGTTCGCTTGGAAGCTGTTCCGAAGAAACCGGGTCCTGTGCCGCTGGACAATATCTATATCGACAATATTGCCGCCAGCCGGATGGCCGTTGAATACCTTATCAACCGTGGCCACAGTCGTATTGCAATGCTGACTAGTCTTGAAGGCCCCGCACGCTTTCGCGAGCATGGCTATCGAGAAGCGCTTGCCGCCAATCGGATTCCGTTTGCAGAAGAGTTGATTAGCGTCGGCGCGTTTAGCGAAGACGGTGGCTATCAGGCAATGAACGAGTTGCTACAGAAAGGAATTCGGCCCACTGCCGTGATGGCCGCCAACGATCTTATGGCCATGGGCGCTATGATCGCGATTCGAGAATTCGATCTGGCCATTCCCGAGTCGATTTCGGTCATCGGCTTCGACGACATTCCGACAGCAAAGCTGGTCTATCCGGCCCTGACAACCGTGGCGCAGTTCCAACGCGATCTAGGGCAGCGCGCGGCGGAACTGCTCATGGAGCGGGTGCAAGGAGGCGCACCAGCCAGCGGGCGCAGCATCGAGATGCCTTTCCGTCTGATTGAGCGTGACTCTACGCAATAGCCAATTGTCACTTGAACTTCGTACATTCCTCCAGCGCGGAAACCGGCGGGAATGTACGAAGTTCAAGTGACATCTCTATAAGGAGGTGTGGGCAGAGAAGCTCGCCATTGACACCAAGAGGTGATGCACAACGATCTGACTTCGCTTAGTCTCATTCAACACAACAAGGAGAACCTGCATGAAACGCAAAGCTCTGTTTTTACTAACGATTGCCGTCCTGCTGCTTGCAGGGTGTGCGGCTGGCGAAGTTGCGCCAGCGGGCAGCGCAGGCGATGGTGCAACTGGATCTGGCGCTGATGCACCAGCCGAGGTGACAGCCGTATCGCTATGGCTAGACGACACTGCTGTCAATGAGTGCTTTTCGGAAGTCGTAGCAGCCACTTTCGATAGCGAAACGACGACCATTGAGTTCAATTTGATCTCGGACAACTACTGGGACGCCATCCGTACCGGTGTCAATGGTGGTGCGGGTCCGGACGTCGTCTTCTCGCCTGGACCGAGCTTCGCATTTGAGATGGCACAGGCAGGCCTGCTGGCGCCTCTCTCAGGCTACGCCGAATCACTTGGCTGGGATGATGTAGTCGTCGACTGGGCACTGAGCCTTGGAACCGTCGATGGTGAATTATACAGTCTGCCCAGCGAGCAGGAGACAATGGTGCTCTACTACAATCAGACACTCTTCGATGAGAATGGTTGGGAGGTCCCTACGACCATCGATGAGCTGATGGCCCTCTCTGAGACGATCGCCGCAGCGGGTATTGACCCCTTTGCGCACGGCAATGCAGACTGGCGTCCGGCCAACGAATGGTTTTTCAGCGCTATTGTGAACAATGTCGCCGGGCCAGAGAATGTCTACGCGGCGCTTACCGGCGAGAAGCCCTGGACCGATCCGGAATTCATTGAAGCCATTGCTGTGCTCAACGAAATGCAGCAGAACGGATGGTTCTCGGGCGGGCTTGATCTCTACTACACAACAGACGGTGATGGACGCTTGGCGGCCTTCGGCGCCGGAGAAGCCGCGATGAACATCGAGGGCAGCTGGCGACTGGAGAATATCAACACCTTCTTTGGCGAAGAAGCCGGCAACGGCAATGACTGGGCCTGGATTCCAGTTCCCAGCGAGTCTGGCGAACCCACCTTCAGCATCGGCGTTGGCTCTACCTACTCGATCAACAGCTTCAGCGAGCATCCCGATCAGGCTGCGGAGGTAATTAGCCACATCTTTAATCCCGAAACTCAGGCCCAGCTCGTCGTCCAGTGTGGCATGGGCCCGGCACCGGTTCGCCTGGAGGCTGAAATGCTAGATGGTCTGGATGAGCGCAATGCCAGCCTCTATGCAGCCATCGGCCAAGCATCCGACGCGGGAAATTACGGCTATCTCACCTGGACTTTCTGGCCGCCGCGCAGCGATGTCTACATCTATGAAGAGATTGAAAAGATGTGGAATGACGACATATCACCTGAGGAGTATGCGGCCGGGCTGCAAGAGGTCTTTGCGGAGGAACTGGCAGCCGGTGAAATCCCGCCCATTCCGGAACGCTAGTAGACACTTTGATGCATGCTAGGGAGGTGGGCGTAGCCCGTCTCCCTAGCCGACCACTTGGGGCAAACCATGGCCGAAACAATCATTCCAGCCCAGCATTCTGTTGGGACACAGCCAGCGGTCAAGGGCAGGAGATTCCTTCGGAAGACGCTGATTCCCTGGCTCTTCATACTACCCATTGTCCTACTCCATGGCTTCGTTGTCGTCGTTCCATCGATTATGGGCATGTACTATTCCTTCACCGACTGGTCGGGTATGGGTGGTGCCAGCTTCATTGGTCTGGAAAACTATCGGCGTCTATTCCTTGAAGATACTTCCTTCCGGCAGGCGATGGTCAATAACATCGTATGGCTCACGTTCTTCATGACCGTGCCCTTTTTCCTCTCTTTGATGGCTGCATTCTTGCTTTCACAAATCAAGCGAGGCAGCTATCTTTATCGCATTTTGATTTTCATTCCCTACATCTTGCCCAGCGTTGTGATTGCCAGTATCTGGCGCAACCTCTTGAGCCCGCGGCAGGGCATACCCGCACTACTCACCGACATCGGGATTCCAGGCTTCGACGTTGCCTTTCTCGGCAACCCGGACACAGTTCTCCTGACCATCGCCTTTATCGACAACTGGCATTATTGGGGCTTCCTCACCATTCTCTTCCTGACTGCCATGCAGAGTGTCCCCATCGTGCTTTATGAAGTAGCGAGGCTCGATGGGGCCAGCCGCTGGCAGCAATTTTGGAACGTCACCTTACCGGGCATTCGACCGACCGTGGTCTTCATGCTCATGATGACCGCAATTTGGTCTTTCTTGGTTTTTGAATACGTTTGGATTCTCACAGAAGGCGGACCGGCAGGCTCTTCCGAGGTTATGGGCACGTTGGTCTACAAAAATGCCTTCCGCCGCTTTGATGCAGGTTATGCCGCGGCGCAAGGGATTACCATGAGCGCGTTTGCCGGCGTCATCGTGCTGATCTTTATTGTGCTGCGGCGGCGGGGATGGGAGATATAGCATGTTTCGACAGAGTCGTGAATCTTCGACCATTTCCAGCCACATCATCATGTTGTTGCTGGTCTTCTTTGCCATGATGCCGCTGGTCGTCTTGGCGTTCAACTCCGTCAAAACCCGGCCTGACTTTGCCAGCAACCCGTTGGGGCCGCCGCGCGAAGTGCGCCTGCAAAACTATCCTGAAGCGTGGCAGGAGAGCAACTTTGGGCGGACTGCAACCAATAGCCTGACGCTGGTGGTGGCAACGGTGATTTCAGTTCTGACGCTGGGTGGCCTGGCGGCCTATAGTCTGGCCCGGATCAATCCGCCCGGATCTGACTTTGTCATGTTCTATATGCTTGTCGCCTCCACAATCCCCATCTGGCTGTTTATGGTCCCGCTATTCTTCATGTGGCGAAATCTGGATTTAGTCAACACGCGGCTGGGGCTCATCCTCATCTATACGGCGATCAATTCTCCCTTCGCGATCTTCCTGCTACGCACCTTCCTGGTCAGGGTTCCGCGCGAGATTGAGGAAGCTGCGCTCGTCGACGGCGCCAGCAGGCTGATGATCTTCTTTCGGGTCATCTTGCCAATTACGTGGACCGGTTTCTTGACCGTCGGGTTGGTCGTTTCGTTGGCGGTATGGGGAGAATATCAGATTGCGTTGATCATGATTCACGATCCGAATCTCTATCCGATTACGACGAGCTACAATAGCTTCACGGAGACTTTTGGTCGCGACTGGACGCTCACCAGCGCAGTCGCCGTGATGATGATCTTCCCCGTTCTTGCCCTATTCATCGCGCTGCAACGGCAGTTTATCGACGGCTTGACGCAGGGCAGCGTGAAAGCATAATCACGAGAAAGGACATTCTACTGATGCAGGCAGACTATCTCGAACGCGTCTACGCAGGCGTGTTGGGCAAGCTGATTGGCGTATACCTAGGACGCCCCTTTGAGGGTTGGACGTATGAGCAGATCATGGAGCACCTGGGCGAAGTGCACTATTACGTTCACGAAAAGTTCAACGTCCCGCTCATCGTAACTGACGATGATGTTTCCGGCACCTTCACCTTCGTCCGTGCGCTGGCCGACTACGGCAACACGCGCGATCTGACACCGGCGCAGATCGGTCATACATGGTTGAACTACCTGATCGAGGAGCAGACGATTCTCTGGTGGGGAGGCATGGGCAACTCCACCGAACATACGGCCTACCTACGTTTAAAATCCGGCATTGAAGCGCCGCAGAGCGGATCGATTGCCCTCAATGGCAAGGTCGTCGCCGAACAGATCGGCTCGCAGATCTTCATCGATGGTTGGAGCATGGTGGCGCCGGGAGATCCCGAACTGGCCGTGGAGTTGGCGCGTCGTGCCGCCAGCGTGAGCCATGACGGGGAGGCAATCTATGGTGCGCAGGTCCTTGCCTCAATGGAAGCGCAGGCGTTTGTTGAATCTGACATCAACACGCTCATCGACACGGCTGTCGGCTTCATTCCTGGCGACTCGATCATCTATCGCATGATCGAAGACATCCGCGAGTGGCATGCTCAAGAGCCGGATTGGCACCGTGCGCGTAAGCTATTGGCCGAGCGTTATGGCTATGATACGTACGGCGGCAATTGCCACATGGTCCCCAATCACGGGCTCATCATCTTCTCCTTGCTCTACGGTGATGACGATTTCCAGAAGTCGCTCATGATCGTCAACACAGCCGGCTGGGACACGGACTGCAATTCCGGCAATTTGGGGTGCCTCCTGGGTATCAAGAATGGGTTGGCCGGGATCGAATCAGGCCCTGACTGGCGTGGTCCCGTTGCGGACCAGCTATTCCTGCCAACGGCAGACGGTGGGCGCGCCATTTCGGATGCTGTTTCGGAGTCGATCCACCTCGTCAACATGGGCAGGGCCCTGCAGGGACTCGAGCCAATTGCGCCCAAGAGCGGGGCTCGTTTTCACTTCGAATTACCCGGCTCAGTCCAGGGCTTTAGAAGCGAAGACTCTCCTGCGGCACGCAATACGGTGGTAGTAGAGAATGTCGAAGGCTTCAGTGAAAGCGGCTCGCATGCGCTGGCTGTCCATTACCAAGGACTGGCTCGAGGCCGGGTTGGACGCGTCGAGACGGCTACGTTTATCCCTTCGCGCGAGGTTGCAACCTACTTCGACCGTCGCGGGTACTCACTCCTTGCTTCGCCCACGATCTATGCGGGGCAGACAGTCAGCGCCCGAATCGTTGCCGACGACCAGAACGACGCCCCGATTCAAATCAGCCTCTACGTAAAGCACTACGATGCAACAGATGAACTGATGGCGATCAACAGTGAATCGCAGCTATTAGATTCGGGAGAGGCCGCTACAATCAACTGGCAAATTCCTCCGACGAAGGGCTATCCAATCGCATTCATTGGCGTCCAGATTGATGGGGCGCATGGGCAAGAGGGCACGATCTACCTGGATTACCTAACCTGGTCGGGTGCGCCAAGCATAACGCTCGACCGTCCCGAAGCGCGCGAGGTGAGCCGCCTCACGCGTGATAAAGGCCCCATAATGTGGAAGCGGGCCTGGATCAACGGGCTGGATACTCGGGAACGCCTCACGGAACTCGACTACTGGCCGGAACCCTATCGCTTGATCCAAAATGAGGGACGCGGGCTGCTGATGCAGGGCACGCGCGAGTGGCAGGATTACGCACTGACCGCGCGGTTGACGCCGCACATGTGTCAGGCAGGCGGGATTGCCGTGCGTGTACAAGGCATGCGACGCTACTATGCGCTACTGGTTGATCGCGAGAAAACCAGGATCATCCGGGCATTTGAAGGCGAAGATACCGTACTTGGCGAATCTGATTTCGGCTGGACGTTTGGCCAACCCTACGAGCTCACGCTGGCGGTGCAAGGCAATCATTTGATTGGGTCAATTGACGGCGAGGTCGTGGTTGAAGCCGAAGACGCCGACAACATGTATGCGGGCGGCGCCATCGCACTCATTGCAGAAGTCGGGCGCGTGGGCTGCGATCACGTGGCAGTGCAGCCGGTCTAACGATCGGCGCTGCCGGCCGGCGAGCCGGCTCACACCGGTCCATCTTTTTGGCTACCAGCGCATTGATCAGGCAGTGCGCAGCAGCGTTGAGCAGGCCCATCGTCGCAAGCTCGTCTGGGAACAGCTGGACCAGGAACGGTAACTGGCTCAGCTGTAAAGGTGGGCCGTTTCGCCTTCGTGCTTACTTCTGGCCGGAGTGACAGTCACTGGCAGAACGATTTGGGGCTGACCAGACTCCGTTGTGCCAGTGACTGTCACTCCGGCGCCGCCCCCACCAAATCCTCTCACCCAAAATCCGCAAAAATCCGTATCATCCGCGGTCCATCCTTAAAAAAATCCACCCTTGCCCCGCCGCCACGGATTGGCTATACTGAAGATTGTCGCTGCCGAGTGGCATTCCCGAGCGCCGGCCGCCAAATCCCCCGGTCCTCGCAGAAGCTGCGCCGTGGCTATGGGCGGGGCGCAGCACTCCATCGAACATGTGGCGTCAATCGGCACGCGCTGGGCATCAGCGGTCCAACGGTCTTCGCACGTCGTGTGGACCTCGATTCAGTGCATGGGTTGGGCGTTCGCGCAACGGTTCGCGGCATAAGGCTCCAATTGGAGCCATTAGTTTGTAAATGACTGCATAATGAGTAGTTAGGCACACAAGATTGGAGTTGAACATGCCGATACTGGGATCGCGCAAAGAGATCAACGGCTACTATGTCGAATCGGGGAGCGACGACCCTCCCCTTCTTCTTCTCCACGGTCTGAATGAAAGTTCAGCAGGCTACTCCGCTACCATGCGCTACCTTGATGCGCATCTACACACCTATGCTTTGGATTTTCGTGGTCATGGTCATACCCCCTGGCAACCGCCCTATCGGGTACAAGACTACGCCATAGACGTCCTGGAGTTCATTCAGGCAAAGATCAGAAAGCCCATCTTCCTCGCTGGGCATTCCCTTGGCGGTCTTGTGGCTGCGTACGTGGCTTGCCATCAGCCTGACATAGTTCGCGCCCTGATTTTGGAAGATCCTCCGCTATTCATATTCCCAACATTGAGAGAAACACCCCTCTACTCCTTATTTGTCGAGATACGCGGGGTGTTACAGGAACACCACGATTCCGATGGATCAGCCGAGGAGCTGGAGGAGTCGGTTCAGAAGTGGTTCGGCACGTCGGGCGATGCGATACGGCGCGGCGCCTGGGAGCTGCACAGTAGTGACCCTCGAACCATTGATCCCATATTAGATGGAACTCTATTGGAAGGATTTAACCCTGATGAGAAACTATCCAAGATCGTCTGCCGAGTTCTCCTGATTGCAGGTGGGCACGGGCTCATGACGACAAACGATATCGAGAGGGCTA
>CAYZLP010000122.1:7673-9806 GCA_964478635.1 uncultured Caldilineaceae bacterium | reverse complement strand
ACGCCGTCGATCCCGGCATCACCGACACGGGCTGGATCACCCCGGACCTGCGCGCGCGCTTCCTCGAAGATGCGCCCACCGGCCGGGTCGGCACGCCAGATGACGCCGCCCGCCTGGTGGCCTTCCTCGCCGCGGATGAAGCCGCCTGGATCACGGGTCAGATCATCCGCTCGCGCGGCGGGCAGTAGCCATGAACCGCCAATAGGCCGCGAAACAAACCGGATACGGCGGACTTGTCGTGAGCCTGGCGAACGATCGGACGGATTACCTGGGCAAAATCCGCCGAGATCCGTCGTAATCTGCTAAATCCGCGGTCAATTTGGTTCAAAATTGAAATTGCTGGGGCGATCTGCAGCAGGGTTGACAACACCGCATGCCATCACCGATAATTGGCAACCCATGCCGTCGCGTCTCCTCGATCCACGTTGCGGCATGCTTCCCGACGCCTGTTTCGTGCCCGTCTCTTTAGGGTTTTGGTAAAATTTCAGTCTCATTTCAGGAACCCGATCCGTTATGCTTACCGATGCGGAAATTATCGACCGCTGGCGCAATGAACCGGCTCCTCTGCTGCCCATCCTCCATGCGTTGCATGACCGGGATGGCCATCTTTCTGATGCCGCCCTGCGCGCCGCCGCCCGGGCGCTGCGCATTCCCCTGGCCGATCTGTACGGCACTGTGACCTTCTACCATCACTTTTCCCGGGACGCCGACCGCCCCCAGGAAGCGCCGCGGGTCTGCACCGGTCCGATTTGCTGTCAGCGCGGGGGCCACGAGATTCTGGCCGAGCTGGCCGGTGACGGCGCTACGCCCATGCCCTGCGCCGGGCGCTGTGACGATCCTGTACCCGTCCTGCGCGGCCACGAAGTGCTGGTCGGCCGGTCGGTCTCGGAACTGGAAACCCGTCCGCCCCTGCTGCCGTCGCCCAATCCCGGCGGGATCGAAGAGTGTGTCTTTGCCGAAATCCGCACGCCGGGCAGGGCGACAATTGCGGGCTACCGCGCCACCGGCGGCTATCGCGGCCTGGAACGCATGCTGGCCGAAATGTCGCCCATAGACGTCATTCAGCACATCCGCCAAAGCGGCCTGGCCGGCCGAGGCGGTGCGGGCTTTCCCACCGGCGTCAAATGGCAGGCCGTGGCCGAAGCCGACGGTCACCCCAAAACCATCGTCTGCAACGCGGACGAGGGCGAGCCCGGCTGCTTCAAAGATCGGGTGATCCTCGATTTCGACCCCCACGCGATCATCGAAGGCATGGTCATTGCGGCCTATGCGACAGGGGCAATCCGCGGCTTCATCTACCTGCGTTATGAATACCCCCAGACCGCTACCATCCTGGACCGGGCCATGGCGGAAGCCCGAGCCGCCGGCTATTTGGGCGACAACATTTGCGGCAGCGGCTTCCACTTCGATCTCTACCTGCGCCGGGGCGCGGGCGCCTATATCTGCGGCGAGGAAACATCGCTGCTCAATAGCCTGGAAGGCAAGCACCCCTTTCCCCGCAACCGGCCTCCCTACCCGGTGACTCACGGCTTTGAGAACAAACCGACTGCGGTCAACAATGTTGAAACCCTGGCTTCTGTCTCCCAGATCATGCGGCGCGATCCGGCCTGGTATCAGGGACTGGGCTTGGGTGAGATTGCCGGAACCAAAGTCATCAGCCTCTCGGGTGACGTGCGGCGACCGGGCAACTATGAAGCGCCCTTTGGTCTGCCGCTGGAGACGTTACTCTACGATTGGGCCGGTGGCCCTTTGCCCGGCCGCACAATCCAGGCAGTCACCATGGCCGGCCTTTCCGGCGGCTTCCTGGCCGGCGACGATCTGGACGTGACGCTGGACGAGCCGAGCATCCGCGCCAAGGGTTCCTTCCTGGGAGCGGGAGGCATCATGGTCTATGACGACAGCCGGGACATGGTGGCGGCAGCCCACAATGCCATGGAATTTTTCGCCCATGAATCGTGCGGCAAATGCTTCCCGTGCCGCATCGGCACCCAACGACTGACCGAACGGCTCGACGGCGCCGGTCCCGTCACCTTGGATGAATGGACGGCGGAAGTCGACGATATCATGTTCACCATGAAAGAAGTGAGCGCCTGCGGCCTGGGCATGGCGGCGCCGGCCGTCGTCGAGAGCCTG
>CAYZLP010000122.1:1940-7573 GCA_964478635.1 uncultured Caldilineaceae bacterium | reverse complement strand
AGAAGTGAGCGCCTGCGGCCTGGGCATGGCGGCGCCGGCCGTCGTCGAGAGCCTGATCCGCTATTTTCCGGACCAGGTGGAACGGCACGTGACGCGCACAGAGTAGAAATCGCCGCGGCGGGGGCCTCACCCTGCTCCGCTTCCTAAACGGAAGCTTTACGTCCCTCTCCACCAGGTGGAGAGGGACAGCTTCGGCGCCTTCAACGCCGAAGCAGGGTGAGGCCCCCGCCGCCAACGGACTGACAGCCAATGAACCACGACCCATACTCTCGTACATATGCCCAGGAACTGGACCGGCACGATCCGCTGGCCCGGTTTCGAGATGAATTTGTCTTTGCTGATCCCGATCTGATCTATCTGGACGGGAATTCTTTGGGACGGCTGCCCAAAGCGGCGGTCGGGCTGCTGCGCGATGGTGTCGAGCGGCAGTGGGGCAAGCGCTTGATCCGCGGCTGGAATGAGGGCTGGATGGAGCTGAACGGCCGCATCGGCGCCAAGATCGGTCGGCTCATCGGTGCGCAAGCCCACGAGGTGATCGTGGCCGACGCAACCTCCAACAATCTCTACAAGCTCGCCACGGCCGCAGTCGCCGCGCGACCCGGGCGCAGCAAGATCGTCACCGACGATCTCAACTTCCCGTCGGATCTCTACATTCTGCAGGGCATCTGCGCCCGCGCGATCCCGCCCCTGCGCTTGGAAGTCATACCCTCCCCCGATGGAATTCACGGGCCGGTTGAAGCATTGCTGGAGGCCATCGACGAAGAGACGGCGTTGGTCGCGCTGACCCACACCGTCTTCAAAAGCGCCTACGTCTACGACATGGCCCGGATCACAGATCGGGCACACGCAGCGGGCGCACTGGCGCTCTGGGACTTAAGCCATGCTGCCGGTTCGGTGCCGGTCGATCTCAACGGGGCGAACGCGGATCTAGCCGTGGGCTGCACCTACAAGTACCTCAACGGCGGACCGGGCTCGCCCGCTTTTCTCTATGTACGAGAGGATTTGCAGGACGAGCTCTCCAATCCGATCCAAGGGTGGATGGGCCAGGCCGACATGTTCGATTTTGGGCTCGAATATATCCCAGCGGCAGGCATCCAACACTTTCTCACCGGCACGCCGCCCATCCTGTCGGTCAGCGCCATCGAACCGGGCGTCGATCTGCTCTTGACCGCAGGGATGGAGGCACTGCGGGCCAAATCCGTGGCCCAGAGTGAATACCTCATCGCCCTATGGGAGGCAAAACTGGCGCCGTTGGGCTTCTCGCTGAAATCGCCCCGGAATGTGGAGCGAAGGGGATCGCACGTGTCGCTGGGTCATCCCGACGGCTGGCGCATCGCCCAGGCGTTGATCAACGACCAGGGTGTGCTGCCCGATTTCCGCAAACCAGACAACATCCGGCTGGGCATCGCACCGATTTACACGTCGTTTGCGGAGATCTTCACGGCAGTTGACCGGCTGGAAGCGGTGATGACCGAGAGGCTGTACGAACGATATAGCCCCGCCATGAGTGCGGTCACCTAAAATCCTCATGGCGGATATTTCTTTGCTAGCGCCCTTTGCCGTAGTCTTCGGGCTGCTGTCGGCCATCAGTTGGGGAACAGGCGATTTCTGCGGCGGTCTGGCCACCAAGCGTAGCCCTGGCTTCAGCGTCGTCATGGCCACGGAGTTCATCGGCGGCGTTTTGCTCATCGGCCTGGCGCTGCTGACGCGTGAAGCCCTGCCGTCGCCGGGCAGTGCCCTGGTGGCCGTGGCGGCGGGACTGGCCGGCCTCATGGGATTGGGCGCTCTCTATCAAGGACTGGCCACCGGACAAATGGGCGTCATCGCGCCCCTGTCAGCCGTCGTCGGCGGCATCATCCCCGTCATCGTCGGTCTGCTCACCGAGGGCTGGCCCAGTTCGCTGCAGATGGTCGGCTTTGCGCTGGCGCTACTGGCCGTCTGGCTGCTGGCGGGGACGGGCGAGTTCCGGCCCAGCCGCCGGGACTTGCTGCTGGCAGGCACGGCCGGCCTGGGCTTCGGCCTCTATTTTGTGCTGATCGCCTATGCAAGCGCAGGCAGCATCTACTGGAATTTAACCATTGCGCGCTTTGCCGCCGGTTTCGTCTTTCTGGCCTACTTGCTGGCGACCCGTCAGCCGCTGCTACCGAAGCGCTCCGCATGGGGCTTGACCGGGGCTGCGGGCGTGGCCGATGCCGGCGGCAATCTGGCCTACGCCTTGGCCGCAGTGTTGGGACGACTGGACGTGGCCGCAATTTTGGCGTCGCTCTATCCGGGCATGACTGTGCTGCTGGCCCGGGTCGTGCTCCACGAACGATTGACCCGACCCCAGTTCGCCGGTGTGGCCGCCGCCCTGGTCGCCGTAGCCCTGATTGCCGTGTAGCCGATGTCGGGTCGGGAAGCCATCACCGTCCAGTGAGCACGCCTTCGTGCGAACGGGTCCGTCCCGACCGGCGCATCATGCCCGTTGTGCGGCTCGATCTTGCTGCACCCTGGCGATACGCCGCCGCCCGCACGAGGGCGTGCGGGCTGAATGATTGCGAACGATTGGATTCACACATGACTGAAACAAAAGCACCCGAACTCACGCTGCGACTGGATGGCGAACTGGTTACCTTCCGGCTCGGCGAGACGCTGTACGAGGTCGCGCAGCGCCACGGCAAGGAGATTCCCACCCTTTGCTATGACCCGCGGCTAGACGCATTCGGCGCGTGTCGGCTCTGTGTGGTCGAAGTGCGCGGCGCGCGCACGCCCGTAGCCGCCTGTACGACCCTGGCCCAGCTCGATACCGAAGTGACAACCCGGAGCACAAGGCTCGACCGTCACCGCAAAACGCTGCTGGAGATGGTCGCATCGGAGAACGGCGGGGCCGTCGAGGTCGATCCCCTACGCGGTTATTCATCCCAGGAACTGGGGATACTGGTCGACCAATACAGTGCGCGAACGGACCGCTTCGCCGGCGCCCGCTCTGGCCGGAGCAAGCCCGAAGATCCCAACCCCTTCATCTTGCGCGATTACGACCGCTGCATCTCCTGCTACCGTTGCGTCCGCGTCTGCGCCGAGCAAGAAGGCGACTACGCCATTAGCGTCAAGAATCGTGGCTTCCACACCCAGATCACCGTAGAATTTGATGGTGATCTGCGCAACTCGGCCTGCACCTTCTGCGGCCAGTGCGTTCAGACCTGCCCGACCGGCGCCCTGGCGGACAAGAAGGCGCTACGCTTTGCGGAATCGAGATAATGGATAATTATTAATTTCCGATTTGTGCAAAACTAGAATTAACAATTGTCAATTGTCCATTTTCAATTGATAATTAACAAGGAGACCCTCATGGCCATTGCACCGCTCCCCTTTCCCAAGCAGCGCCCGCTTGCCGATGCCGGCATCACCAAGACCCGCTCGGTCTGCGGCTATTGCGGCGTCGGCTGTGCGGTCGACATCATGACCCGGGAGAACCGCATCATCGGCATCCAGCCGGCCATGGACGGACCGGCCAACGAAGGCGCGCTCTGCGTCAAAGGCCAGTTCGCCTACGATTTCGTCCACCATCCGGACCGCCTGAAATATCCCATGGTGCGCCGGGCCGACGGCAAGCTCCACGAGACGAATTGGGCCGAAGCGCTGGAAGTTGCGGCCGAGGGCTTTACGCGCGCGGTCGAAAAGTACGGCTCAGAGAGCGTCTACGGCATTGCCTCGGGCCGCACGCCGAGCGAAGCCAACTATCTCATGCAGAAGTGGATCCGGGCCGGCTTCGGAACCCACTACATCGACAACTGCAGCCGTGCTTGACACGCCCCCACCGTCGCCGGTCTGGCGGCAACCATCGGACGGGGCGCCATGTCCAATCCGCTCAAGGACATGGAAAAGCCCGACGTCATTTTTTGCATCGGCACGAACATGACCGAATGCCATCCGGTCGCGGCCACGCGCCTCAAGAAGGCCATTGCCCGGGGCGCCAAGCTGATCGTGGCCGATCCCCGGCGCATTCGTCTAGCCGAGATGGCCGATGTCTACCTGCCCCTGCGCGTCGGCTCGGACACGGCGCTGCTGCTGGCCATGGCCCACGTCATCGCGCGGGAAGAACTCATCGACGAGGAGTTTGTGCGCACCCGCACCCAGGGTATCGACGCCTTTGTCGATCACGTCAAGGACTTTACCCCCGCCTGGGCCGCGGAGATTACCGGCGTGCCTGCAGGGCAAATCGAAGCGGCCGCCCTGCTCTATGGCAAAGCCGACAAAGGGTCCATCTACTACACGCTTGGCATCACCGAACACATTTGCGGCGTAGACAACGTCCAGAGCCTCTGCAACCTGGCCCTCATGACGGGCAACATCGGCCGGGAGGGAACGGGCATCAACCCCATGCGCGGCCAGAACAACATCCAGGGCGCGGGTGATGCGGGCGCGATTCCCAACAACTATCCCGGCTTCCAATCGGTCACCGATCCGGTCAATCAGGCCAAATTTTCGGCGTTGTACGGCCGGGAAATGAGCCCGGAGAAGGGCATCACCAAAGTGACTGCCCTGGATCGCTGCGGCGAGCAGATTCGGGCCATGCTCATCGACGGCGAGAATACCCTCGTTTCGGATCCGGATCGGGTGCACGGAGAGAAGGCCCTGCGCAGCCTGGATCATCTGGTCGTCATCGACATCTTTCTGAGCGAAACCGCGGAACTGGCCGCCGTTGTGCTCCCCGCCACCGGCTGGGCCGAGACGGATGGTCACTACACGAACACAGAGCGGCGTATCCAGCGGGTGCGCAAGGCGGTAGAGGCTCCGGGTGAGGCCCGACCCGATTGGTGGATCATCAGCCAGCTGGCCAGGCGCATGGGCATTCCTGGCTTCGACTACACGTCGCCCAAGGAGATCTTCAACGAACTGTGCAGCATCTCGCCCATCTATGCCGGCATCGATTGGGATCTGGCGGAAGGCGGCCAGTACCAGTGGCCAATTCCCTACAAGGGACATCCGGGCACGCCGCGCCTGCATGAGGACGGCTTTATCAACGGCCGGGGTAAATTCTCGCTCATCGGCTACCGGGATCCGGCGGAAGTGACCGATGACCAGTACCCCGTCTGGCTCACCACCGGCCGGCGGCTGGAGTCCTACCATACCCGCACCCAAACGGGTCGGGCCCAGGGCATCGACTACCTCCTGCCCGAAGAAACCTTGGAAGTGCATCCCGACGACGTGGCGGCCTGGGGCCTGGAGGATGGCGGCTGGGCGCGCATGTCCAGCCGGCGGGGTGCGGTGGCCATAAAAGTAGAAGCCACGGAACGCTCGCCCCGGGGCACCGTCTTCTGCAGCTTCGCCTTCAACGACGTGCCGGTCAACATTCTCACCGGCTCAGGCTACGACCCCATCACCCAGACGGCCGAACTCAAGGTCTGTCCGGTGCGCATCGAGAGAATTGAGTAGATGGACCGCGGATGGCGCGGATAAGGCGGATGAAGGCTGATTTCATGCAGTTCATCCTACTTGATCTGCCCGATCATTGGACTGAGCACGCACCGAAGTCCGTATCATGCGCGGTCTATTGCCAGGAGTGATGAAATGGCGAGAGGAAATCGGGCCAAGCGCGCGATTCGGGTCATTGAGGGCGAACGGGTGGCGCGCAAGAGCGACTACCTGGCCGT
>CAYZLP010000122.1:0-1840 GCA_964478635.1 uncultured Caldilineaceae bacterium | reverse complement strand
ATGGCCAAAGAGGCCCGCGTCAAGGCCGACGTGCTGGCCGGTCTGCCCGGGACGCTGCGCGAGGCCCAGCGGCTTTTTGCGACTACGGGCGGGCTCCATGCCGCGGCGCTCTTCGATCGTGATGGTGCGCTTCTGGCCCTACGCGAAGATGTGGGCCGGCACAACGCCCTGGACAAGCTGATCGGCTGGGGTCTGCTGCAGCAAAGGCTGCCCTTCGATGACAAGATCATTATGGTGAGCGGGCGGGCTTCCTACGAGTTGCTCTACAAAGCCCGGGTGGCCGGGGCGCCCATCTTCTGCGCCGTCTCCGCCCCCAGCAGTCTGGCCGCCGAGCTGGCCGAACGCTTCGACATCACGCTGGTCGGATTCTTGCGGGGCAAGCGCTTCAATCTCTACACCGGCAGGGAGCGAGTCGAACTGGCAGCGCCGGCGGGTGTGGGTGTGTAGCAGCCGGCATTCCGGGATTCGGCCAGAACCTGTCTGGTAATTCGGGCAGGTCTTGGCCGAATCCCGGAATGTAGACGCCACCCTCTTTCCCTCCTCACACCGCAAACGCACCTACGGACTGCATCCCGGCCTACGCATCTCCAACCAACTGATTGACTTCCGTAAGCAGCGCAGCCACATCCACCCGGTGCGTATCGGCCAGTTCAGTGGCGATCAACCCCGGCAGCACGGCCGGCCCGTCACGCCGGACCTTGCCGCCGTGGCGCACGCCGATCAAGCCGCAGAGGACGTCGGCATGGCTCCATTCACCGCGGTAGCGGATATAGCCGGCAATTTCCCATGCATAAATCAGCATCACCGCCAGCGAATAGGGCAGCCAGAAGCCGGCCCAGACAAATGCCGTGTAGTGACGGGCGGGGTTATAGTCATCCAAGATGTCGGGGCGAAAGCCGGCTGTGCCCAACTGCACGGGCGGTGCGCTGGCCGCCTGACGGAGAAAGCGCCAGGGGCGCCAGAGATCGCGGGGGCGGAGATAGGCATAGCGGTCCCCCAATTCGATGACGAAGTCGGTCGTCCCACGCCTGCCCGGCGGCGTCGACGCTGCCAGTTGGGCCACTTCTCGGGCAAAGCGAATGACCCCTGTCTCAGGCGTAGCGTTCGGGCTTTCCGGTGATGTAGTGCTCATGGCCAAGAATTTCTCAACAAACCCGGGGTCAACAAACCCGGGCTTGGGCGAGGTAGTCCGGATTGCCTGCAACCGGACGTTCGAATCAACGGCGTGAAGCGCGCCAAAATCTTACCCCACATTTAACAAATAGCCACAAATGATGTATGCTGTTGCCGGTATCTGCACTTTTTTTCACAACAGCCATCCTGCCGACAGTGCAGCGCTTGCTGCCGCAATCGCTGTCGCGGTTGCGGCCCCAGTTGTGAACGTACCGATAGAGCCTCATCTTTCAATCAAGCGGGAGAACGCGTTCATGGATCGTTTCCAACGTTACGCCATCATCATCGGGCCGATAATCGGCGCCATCCTCGTCTACCTGATTTTTACCAATATGGCCGATCAGCTGCGCAGCGATCAAGAGACCTTGGGCGAGCTGGGCGCGGTCACTCTGCAGGAAGTGGCGCAAAACCCGGCCATGTTGACAGGTGAAGAAGGCGAAACCGCTGCGGAAGAGGGCGTGATCGAGGCGGAAGCGATCGTGACCGAAACTGTAGCCGTAGACGCTGGCGAGGGCGTCACAGCCACGGAAGCCATTACCGCCACGGAAGCCGTCACGATGGAAACGGTTGCGACGGATACGGTGGCCGTTGACGCCACCGAGGCGGTCACTACGGCGGAGACGGTTGCAGCGGATACGGCGCTGACTGAAACGGCGGCTGCAGAGGC
>CAYZLP010000121.1:0-9813 GCA_964478635.1 uncultured Caldilineaceae bacterium | reverse complement strand
CGGGTGATGGCGTGAACGTCACTGTACCATCTGGATTGACCGTGACGCTGCCATCCTGCTGGAGCCGCGTATCATCGAGCATATTGTCGTCGTCTGGCTGGGCGGCCATGCTCTGCACTGGCCCCACACGCTTGAGTTCAATCTGCGCCAGGATGTTCCCGCGGCCCAAGTGCTATTCGATTCGGGCGTGCCGCTGGTGCACATCCCCTGCATGGGTGTTACCAGCCATCTGCATACGACCGTTGCCGAACTGGAAGCGTATGTGGCGGGACGCGGCGCCATCGGCGATTATCTGGTCGATATCGTCAAGGGCTATCACGACGATCACTTTGCCTGGTCCAAGGTCGTATGGGACGTGGCCGCGGTCGCCTGGCTGCTCGACCCTGACTGGGTGCCGACTGAACTGGTCTCCAGCCCCATCCTGACCGATCGCGGAACGTGGAGCGTTGATCGTGGGCGTCCGCTGATCCGTGCGGCAACCTATGTCCGGCGGGATCCGATCTTTCGTGATCTCTTTATTAAATTGAGCGCACGATGAGATCCTGCTTGTTGATGCCGGGTGACAGTCACTGGCAGAACGAGTCGTTTTTGACCAGCCGGCGCCGTGCCAGTGACTGTCACCCGGTGCGAGGTCATGATCTGGTAGGGCCATCAGGTTAAGTTGGCCGGCCGATTATCTGATCGTGACTGTTCTGGCTCCTTCGGGAGGGTTTCTCCAAAAATGCTAGATATGAAGGACAACCCTCTCAGAGGAGCCCGTATGGTTGCGATTAACAATCATATTGTCGGGTCTCAGGTGGGCAGCGCACGGAGTTTCAGCTACTGAGTCTTCCCTATATTCCGACCCCTCGATAAAGCAATCCAATATACGTGCGCACCAACTCCTCGGGTGTGCGCTCCCCCATGACCGCTGGCGGCATCTTGCGTCCGGCCAGAATGGTCGAAACGCCGTGAAGTAGGGACCAGATGAAGGTTGCCAGTTCTTGGCTGTCGCCGCTGATGACTAGCTCCGCCAACTGCCCCTGCTCGATCAGCGCGCGCAGGAGTTCAAGCGAACCGGTCGAGGCGGCGTATAGCGACGGATATTTCTCCGGATCGTATTCGCGAAACATGACCTGCAAATGATTGGGATGCGTCAGGGCGAAGTCAACGTAGGCCCAGCTTCCCGCCAACAGCTGCTGCTGCCAGTTGTCGCCGGCCTGGTCGATGGCGTTGCTGACCGCCGCGGCCAGAATATGAAATCCCTCCTCGGCAATGGCCGCGAGCAGGGCCTCTTTGTCTGCGAAGTGCATATAGGGCGCGTTGTGGCTGACGCCGGCCTGCCTGGCCAGCTTGCGCATGCTCAAGCCCTGCGCGCCTTCCGTTTCCAACATCTTCACACCGGTCTCGATCAGCGCATTGCGCAAGTCGCCGTGATGATAGGCGTCACCGGCCGAATTCGATATTGACACTGTCCATATCTCCTGCTATACTGCCTGATGTTGACGCTGTCAATATACATCAGTTCCGCTGACTTTGCAATCGGGGGTCTTCATGTCCAGCAAGCAAATTCGAATCATCGCCCGTTACGCCCATCTAGTGGAGGGGATCCTCATCGCCCTCTTCATTTACAGCCCTGCGCTGCGCAACAATGCACTCTATGCCGACTTTATCCAGTTCGTCGTGCTGCCGCTCATCATCCTCAGCGGCCTGCTGCTCTGGCAATTGCCGCGCATCAACAAGTGGCGCAACCGTCGTCAGGCCATTGCCATATCCACCCACTAGTGAATCCCGGCAGAAATCCTCATACAGGTGCTACCAGACGTAGAATCGCCGGATTTCTGTCGTGGGATTCACGCCGATCTGTACTAGCCGAGCAACATCCCGATGCCTGTCAAAGAAGTCACAGCCAACCTTTACGAGATATCACTCGGTGTGGTCAATGCCCACCTGATCGATCTGCCGGACGCGTTGATTCTCATCGATACGGGTTCACCGGGAGACGAGGCCAAGATCGTCGCGGCCCTGGCCGAGCTTGGGCGCGGCCCGGCCGATCTGACCCACATCGTCGTCACCCACTGTCACGCCGACCATGCGGGGAGCCTGGCCGCCCTGCAGCGCCGGAGCAGCGCCCAGACCATCATGCATGGAGAAGACGCCGCGCTGGTCGAGCAGGGGCAGAGTCTGCGTACGCTGACGTCGGCGCCTGGCCTGCTGCCCAAGCTGCTCTTCCGCCTTTTTGTCGCATCGACGCCGGCCACGATTGAGCCGGCCCGGGTGGATCGAGCCGTGGTGGACGGCGAACTGTTGCCTCTGGCCGGCGGACTGCGCGTCATCCACGCGCCGGGCCACAGCGCGGGCCAGATTGCGCTCTTGTGGGAGGAACGGGGCGTGCTCTTCGCCGCCGATGCCGTGGCCAACATGCCGCGCCTTGCCTATAGCCTGGGCTATGAGGATTTCGTCCTTGGCCGGGAAACAGCCGCAAAACTGGGCGCCCTTGATTTTACGATCGCATGCTTCGGGCATGGCAAGCCCCTGATCGGCCATGCCAACGCACGATTCCGTCGGAATTTTCGGATACAGGGAGACAGGGTATGAGCTTGCAAAGTTGGAGTCTGTTGATCACGCTGGTTGCGGTGGGGCTGTCCGCCGTCATCACACTCTATAGTTGGAGCCGCTACCGCCCCATCGCCATCATCGTTCCGCTGTGGCTGCTCGGCGCATGGGCACTGTCGCGGCGCAGTTTTTTTCAGAGTGCGACAGGTTGGTCTGAGGGCGACCTGGCGGGATTTATGCTGTTCGGCACGTTAATGACCCTGCCACTGCTGCTCTTCTTCATTGCATGGCGTCGGACTCCGGCGCTGCGGGCCTTTGGCAACGCCATTCCGCTCCCCAACTTGATCGGTATCCAAGTTTACCGCCTGGCCGGCGCGATCTTTCTGTGGCTATACGGCGCCGGGCTGCTCCCGGCCGAGTTGGGCATCTTCACCGGCATTGCCGACATCACCATTGGCGTGCTGGCCCTGCCGCTGGCGTGGGCGGTGGCGCGTCAACTGCCCGGCAGCCGCGGGCTGGCCATCGGCTGGAATCTCTTTGGCATTGCCGATTTTGCTATCGCAGTGACCATCGTGTCCCTCTCGATCTTCGGATTGGTCGGTTTACAGCCGGAGCCGGTGATGATCGGCATGCATCCGCTTGCCCTGATCGCCCTCTTCCAACTGCCCATCTCAATATGCATTCACTGGCTGGCGCTGCGCCGGCTGATGACGCCAACCGTTTATCTGAACACAATACCTATCGGAGATTCAGCATGACCCATACGATCCTCATCACGGGCGCGTCCAAGGGCATTGGCCTGAGTATGGGGCTTGCCCTGAACGCTGCCGGTCACACGGTCATTGGCACGAGCCGTGCGCCCAGCACAGATGACCGTATCCCCTTCAAGCTCATTGCACTGGATGTCACCGACGACGGGTCAGTGACAGCCGCGGTTGAGGAAGCGCTGGCCGAACTCGGCCAGTTCGACGTACTCATCAACAACGCGGGCTACGATCTCTATGCCGCGGCCGAGGAGGCCGGAATCAGCGAGACAGTTGCCCAGATGGAAACGAATTTCTTCGGCGCAGTACGCATGATCAACGCAGTGCTGCCCCACATGCGCGCGCGGGGAGCGGGCAAGATCATCAATATCGGCTCGGTGGGCGGCTATCTGGGCCTGCCCTACAACAGCGCCTATGCCGCCAGCAAGTTTGCCCTGGCCGGCTACAGCGAATCGCTGCGCCTGGAACTGCGCCCCTTCGGCATCAGCGTCGTGCTCGTGGAGCCGGAGGCCGTGGCCACCGACACGCTCGACACGTCCATCCGGGGCGTGGCGACGCCCCATCCGGCCTATGCGGAACGCAGCGCCGCCATGCTCGAACACATGCGCGCCATGGGCCGGCAGAGCAAAGTCACGCCGGAAGCGGTGGCCCGGACCGTCGCCGACGTGGTCGCCGATCCCCGGCCTAAGCTACGCTATCCCGTGGGCGCGCTGGCCCGGAGCACGCCCTGGCTCAAGCTCATGCCCCAGCGCTGGTTCGAGCGCTTCATGGTGCGGCAGTTTGGGTGAGTTACTTTGCAACACGGGCGCTTGGCTGAGAAGAGAAATGACAGACGTTACACAGAGAGCCGCAGAGGATGCACAGAGTTTCACAGAGATTTCTAGACGCATGGCAGCCCAACTCTGAGGCTCTCCTGTCTTTCTCTGCGGCTCTCTGTGCAATGTGGTGTACTCCGCGATCTAGGCCCGCTTGCGCCAGAAGGCGATGGCCATGGCCAGCATCCAGAAGTGGAGAAGTGTGACGGAGATGACCACCATGGGGCCGGTGTCGATGTTGATCATGTTGAGCAAATTTACGAAGAGCGAGGCCGCGGCCACAAAGCCGAAGTAGCCCAGCCAACTCGGCCACTCCGGGCTGCGCAGCAACAGCACGCCCATGAGGGTGAGCCAGATTGCGGCAAAGAGGCTCACCCCGAGCAGTTCCCCGATTCCGCCGGCGTAGGCGTTCAACATGTCGTAGACCACGCTAATGCTGGCCTGGAGCTCGGGCGAGGTCGCCGGATCGGTGTAGAGCCGGGCCAGGCCGGGCATGGCAAAGAGCCAACGCACAATGCCCAACGCCCGGGCAATGGCCGACAGCGCTGCAAAGCCGCTGGCAATCCGGAATATCCCGTTCTCCACCTCGTTCCCCACGACCTCGTTCCCCACGATCACCCGACCGGTGAAATAGCCCACGGGCCAGAAGAGCAGCGAGTAAAGCAAGTAGATGCTGTAACCTACCATCACGGCCGGATACTGCTCCAAAATCAGGGGCAGGTTGACGGCCGCCGGTTCATCCAGGCTGGCCGGCCAATTGATGGCGCCGCCCAGGATAATCATGGGTGGGAAGATCAGGAAGAATTCTATGACGAGCAGCGTGATGGCGCTCTTGTAGAGGCCGCTGCGGCCGCGGTTTGCGGTCGAACGGGACTTAACGGACAGGCTCTGTGCACTCATTTCTGTATCCTTGTCGATTTGCAGATAGATAACAAACGTCACTGCCGACCAAGATACAGGTTGACACAGTGTCAGAGTCAAGGGGCAATTTTCGGGACAGCAAAATTTACCGACAATGGCTTAGCCGGTCAACGCTCCGAATCCGTGGCCATCAGCGGGTCACGGCCTCCGGCTCCAAATGGAGTGTACGGTTGGTATAGCGCAGCACGCGGCGATCGTCATCCAGGAAGTCGATCCGGCTGATGGCGGTGTTATAGTGATAGAAGTAGAAGCTGTTGTTGCCCGGTGTGTCCAGGAGCGCCTTGAGCAACCGGTCAACAAATGTACCGTGGGAGACCATGGCGATGGTTTCGCCGTCGGCCTCTGCGGCCCGGGCCTTCAGTTCGTCGGCCACACCCTGCGCACGCACGTCGCAGGCATCCATGGTCTCGTAGCCGCCGCTGTACCAACCCTGGTCGCTCACGCCGTCGGGCAGCACGTAACCCGGAAACTGCTCGGTCATCTCGGCTCGGGTCAGGCCGGGAAAGGAGACGACGTCGTCCGTCCGCGGATGACCGTGGAACATGCCCCCATGCTCATGGATGCCGACGTGGACTTCGGCCGGCAGGTTCAAGGCGGTCGCAATCGGTTGCGCCGTGAGCAGGGCACGATACATGGCGCTGACGTAGAGGCGCTGAATGCCGTAGCCCAGTGATCCGGATGTGGCGAGCTCGTTGGATCCGTTCTCCGGATGGCCCGAGCCGGCCAGATGGCGGGCGACCAGTTCCGCCTGTTTGCGCCCAGTCTCGGTCAAATCCGGATCGGGAACGCGTCTGCTCAGATAGTCGTCATAGTCCAACCGCAGGCGAGCCAACACGTTGTTGGTCGACTCTCCGTGACGGATGAGAAAGAGGTACATTTTTGGCGGCATAATGGCTGTGTCGCTCCCCGAGGTGCTCGCAGTTTTGGGTTGATGGTCATCTCATGATGACCTTACCACCGCTCCACACTACGCGCCAAAATGGGCGCCGGCGCGGTGCTCGCCATCACGAATACCCGCATCATTTGCGCCAAATTGTACCCATAACCTATCCGTAAATTAAGGGCGGCCCTCCCTACCACTTGGCAAGACACGTCCATTGACTGAATTTACGGACAGAATGACAACAATCAGCCTAACAATGTACTTAGCGATTGGGTGGGATCAGCACGGCATCGAGCGGGAAAATCGTGCCGCGGGGTGTGACCAGCGCCTCACCGTCGACGTGGGCCTGATTGACGAGGCGCGTCCCGGTTTCATTGTAGGCCAGATCGAGTGTCGATCCTTCCAGCGTGGGCATGGCGAACCAGGCGTTCGGGGATCTGGTTGCCGGATCGTCTGCCACCAGATGATAGAGCAGCAGCCGGGTCAGCTCGCCATAGGGATCGGCCCGGAGCGTGGCAAGCGTTCCGGGCGCACGGTTTTCGAGGCGCGCAAAGGCTTCATCCGTGGGTGCAAACAGGGTTAACGGCCTGTCGGTCGCAGCCAGATCGTCCAGGCCGGCACGGGCAAAGAGATCGGCAAAGATGGTGAAGCGGCCATCGCTTGCCAGCCATGCTGAAATGGTCCGTTCGGAGTTGGTTGACTGCAAAGACACTGCCTCGGCATGCCGGATGACGGGCAGATAGATCGCTTCGCCGCTCGTGACGCCGCCTGGTCGGCCTTGCGCGGTAACCGGTCCGTAGATCACAGTCGTGTTGTCCCGGGCCAGTTCCTGCAGCCAGTAGAAATGGACCACATCCGGATCCGGGTCCTCATCAAGCACGGTGTAGACGGCGCCGGTCGTTTCATCGCCCTCGCCCGGGATCAGCACCGGCGTAATGCGCGTCGTGCCTTGCCAGGTCGCGTCTGTCCCCCGGTAAACCACAAACCCGCCGACGTCCCGTTCCGCGCCGGTCTCCCATGTGATGAGAATCGCGCCGCTTGCCTGGGGCGTAGCGATGAAGGCGAGCAGGTCGATGGCCGACGGGACGGTGACGTCGATAACGCCGCCGTCCTGATTGTTGGCCACATCCTGTTCGATGTCCGAACCGACGATGATCACGCTGTTGTCGATGCCGCCCCCATCCGGCGGCATATCCGGGTCGACCAGCACGGCAAAGCGCGCTTCACCGGCTTCGCCGGCCGGCAGCGCACCGACCGCCAGGATACAGGGAGTTCCGGCGCCGCTGCCGTCGGGACAGTCCCACCCCGGCGTACTCAGATCGGCGCGGAAGGTCGTGTAGCGGGGAACCGCGCCGATGAGCAGGACGCCGACCGCATCTTGGTTGCCGACATTGCGATAGGCGATTCGGTACTCAATCGTGGCCCCGCGCGCAATTGTGTCGCCGGGGCCCACAATCTCCACTTCGAGGTCCGGGGCCGATTCAACCGGCGTCAACCTGGCTGCAGAGTCGGTGTGGCCCGCACCATCTGCTATCGTAAAGACAGCGCCGATGGTCGCGACATTGACCGGCAGGGTCGGCTCAATGCGGACGGCCGCCCGCGTTGCTCCCGTGTCACCGGCCGCCAAGCGATCGAGGACCAGCGCACAGCGCGCGCCGGCTTGACCTGCGTCGGCGCACCTCCACGCGGGATCGCTGTCCTCGGGGGCGAAGCGTGTGTTGGCCGGCACGGTCAAGGTGAGCGTGACGCCATCCGCATCCTGGTTGCCCTGATTTGCGTAGGTGATAGTGTAGACGATCTGTTCGCCCGGCGCGCGTACGCCGCCGTCATCCGCGAGATCGAGCGCAAGAGCCGGAGCGGCATGCACCTGGACGGCCAGGTCGGCCCGGTTGTTGGCCGGTGCGCCGTCGGTCCAGCCTGGGGCCAGATCCAGCACCTGCACTGTGTGCATGACGTGATTGACGCCCGCAGGCATGACCGACGCGAGGGTGACCGCAAAGGTCGCCTCTCCTGCATGGCCGACGTTTAAGACGCCCAGCGGAAGATCGCAGATCGTTCCCGGCCCGGCCCGGTCGGCGCAAGACCATTCCGGGCTGCTGGTTGCGGAATCATAACGGCTGTTCTCCGGTACGATCGCCCGCAGTACCGCCTGGCCCGCCTCCACGCTGCCGGCATTGCCATAGCTGATGCGGTAGCGGACCGTGGCGCCCGTTTCGTATTGATCGGCGTCGCTCCTCTGCCGAACTGCCAGATCGTGGCGCCCGTAGCCGAAGGCCAACGGTCCCGTCGTCTCCCCGGCGCGGATCCTGACCTCTGTCTGTCCGTCCCGAACCCCATCGGGATCGGCTGTCAGTCCGATTTCCGGGCGCCAGGTGGATGACAGCACGCGCAGGCGATGGCGTCCGGGCGTGAGATCGGAGAAGGAGAAGCGGCCGTCAGCCGCAGTGATGGTCGTCGCCACTTCATCGTCCGGCGTGCCAAAGCGGTCATCCGGTCCGGCAAAACGGCGTTCGATGGAGACGGTGGCGATGCCGGCTTCGCCCGCGTTGTGGACGCCATCTTCGTTGGCGTCCCGCCAGATCAGGCCGGGGTCGATTGCACCGCTAAAGGCAAGGCCGAAATCCAAGCCTGTACGCTGTTGCCCGGAAGTGAGCGTCCGGGAAATCCGTTGATCCGGCGTGCCGTCGGCTTCGAAGACGCCGGCAAAGTTCGGCGGTAAGTCATCTGTTTGCAGCGTGACCGAATAGGCGCCGGGCGGTAGATTGGTAAATTGGTACGCACCGCTGGCGCCCGTGCGCGCTGCGGCCAACGGCAAGTCCTGCCCATCGTGGAGGATGACGCCCACGTCGGTCAGGGGAAGGGGACCGTCGGCGCCGCTGTCATTGCGCCAGACCTGGCCTGCAACAGTAGCGGGCTTCGCATAGCCGAAGTTTGCGGTCTGCGTTGCGCCTGGCGTCAGCGTAAGGCCCAGGGGTGATTCCTGGCCGGTGCGCAGGGAAAAGGCGCTGAGCGTGCTGCCGCTGACGGTGATGGCATAGGCGCCCGAGCCCAGCCCTCCCCGGTGGTATTCGCCGGCAGCGTTGGTCTCCAATGGGGCCAGCGTCGCATTTTGCGTCGTGATCTGCACAGTGACGCCGGCAAGACCTGGCTCCTCGCTGCCGCGCAACCCGTCGCCGTTGAGATCGTGCCAGATGGCCCCTTCGATAGCGCTCGAAAGCAGCGGATCGGTCTCGATTGCAGAGACGGTCGGCGGTGCGCTTTCGCCGGCGCGGGTCGCCGAAGCCGCCACGGCGATCTGTGTCACTACTTTCGGCATGGGCAATATCGTATTTGCCGTCACTGTACGCGTGGTCTGCCCTTCGGCGTCGAGGTTGAACGGCGCCCATACGATTGTGCCCGAACCGGGCGTGATCTCTTGTCCGCCGGTCGTCGCGGAGAGGAAGGTGAGTTCAGGGGGCAGCGTCATGCGCAGGTCGTCCATTGCGACCGGTGCAGGTGCGAGATTCTCTAGCCGGAGCTGATAGACGACGGTCTGACCCGGCTCGATCTGATTCACGCCATTGTCCAGCGTCAATCGCAGCGTCGCTGGATCCTGTGCGTAGACTTGCCTGCCGGACGGAAAAACGGGCAGGGCCAGGAAGAGTACCACCATCACCGCAAACGCCGCGATACCCGACCGGGCCGGCAGCGGCCGACGGCGTCGGTACTGGGGTTGGTTTGGCGTGCTGCTGCTCTCTCGCATTGGATATCCGGCCGCTGCAAGCGCTTCCCTGTGCGGAACCATAGTCCGGAAGTTGCGATCCGATCGCTCCTGAAAGCGGCCAGCTTCCAGAACCTCGCAGATTAACACTTCGAGCCGGACGCTCACTTAGAAAGACGTTGGCCGCCGGGAAAA
>CAYZLP010000120.1:0-9813 GCA_964478635.1 uncultured Caldilineaceae bacterium | reverse complement strand
AATTCATTCGTCACGCCATTGTACTCCCCATCCGCCTAGTCGCCAATGATCCGGGACACGGGGTCGGCGCTTCACACAAATACGATAGACCGCGGATCGGGCGGATTGCTTTTCAATCCGGTTCTTTCCGCCGTATCAGCGGGATCCGCGGTCTATTCCTTCTGCACGCGGATAACGCGGGCCAGGAGGTCGGCCAGTTGTGCGGCCTGAACCTGGCGCGAATAGCGCGCTGCTACCAGCGCGCGGCCGTTGCGCCCCATGACCCGTCGCCGTTCCGGGTCGGCCTGGAGGGTCAGAATGGCGGCAGCCAGATCGGCGTCCGATTCGGGCGGAACGACCAGGCCCGCCTCGCCTTCCCGCACCAAGGCAGCCGCCTCCCCTTCGATAGCCAAAATGACCGGCAGTTCACAGGCCATATAGCTGAACATCTTCACCGGCAGCGTCCCCCGGGAGATGCCGAGATCGCGGCGCACATCCAGCCCGACGTCGCCCAGAGCCAGAATGCCCGGCAGCTCGTTTTCGGCCACAGCATCCAAGAAACGTACGTTGGTCAGATTTCGTTGCGCAGCCTGGGCCTGCAAATCCGTCTTGCGGGGACCGTCGCCGACCAGCAAGAAGACGATCTCAGGACGGCCGCGCAGCCGATCGGCCGTCTCCAGAATCGTTTCCAAGCCGTGCGCCAGCCCGTGGAGGCCGGTATACATTACGACGAAATTTTCTTCCTGCAGTCCCAGGCCGTGGGCCAGGGTTCCATCCCGCGGCTGCGGCCGGTAGCGCTCCGTATTGGCGCCGTTGGGGATCAGCGTGACCTTGGCGGGCGGCAGGCCACGCGCCAACAAGCGTTCCCGAATCCCGCCGGTGGCCACGACAATATGACGGGCGCGCCGGTAACATGCCGCTTCCAGCCGCGCCGCCAGCGCGATGGCCCGGGGGTTGCGCAATTCCCCCAGCTGAACGGCCGACTCCGGCCAGAGATCCCGGACTTCCAGCACCAGGGGCGTACGCCGGCCATAGTGCAGAGCAAGACCGGTTGCCCCGACGAAAAGAGGCGGCGAAGTCGCGTAAATGACGTCGTATGTACCGTCAATCAACCATTGCCCCGTCAGCGTCGCCATGCCCGCATAGCTGAGGTAAAAGGCCATGCGCGCACGAAAGCCCTTGACCGGCGACGTCTTCACCCAGACGCGGATGACGTCGACCCCGTCTTCGCGACTGCGGGCGATAAGACGACCCCGGTACTCGGGCGCCATGACGCCGTGGGGATGGTTGGGCATTTCCGTCAGCACGGTGACCTCATGGCCGGCGCGCACGAGCCCCCGGGCCATCTCGTGGGCCCGGGTCTGGGTCGCGCCGATCTCGGGGGGGTAGTATTGGGTGAGATAGAGGATGCGCATAATTGGAGAAGACCAGGAGATTGAGAGAGCGGGAGATGGGGTCCGAGAGGGTCGCCCCCACTCTCCGCACCTTCTGCTTGCCGCTCATCAATCTCTTGTCCCGTCACCTCCGTGCTTTCTGCAACAGTGCTTCGTAAAACGCCACCAGCCTGGCGCCCTCCTGCTCCCAGGTGTAGCGATCCAGGACGAGGGCGCGGCCCCGGGCGCCCATGGCCCGGCGCGCCTCGGGATGATAAAACAGTTGCAACATGGCCGCGGCATGGGCAGCAGGGTCGTCGGCCGCCACGACCAGGCCGCCGGCGGCTTCCTCAACAAAGGCTGCGGCATGGGGGTTGTCGCTGGTCACTACCGCTAGGCCGGCCAGCATGAATTCCAGCAATTTGGTCGGCACATGGCGCTGGGCATACTGCCGGTTGCGCGGCAGGGGAACCCAGCCCACGTCGGCTTCGGCCAGCACCTTTCCCAGCGCATCATAGTCGATCCAGTCCAAGAGGCGCACGTGATCCGCCAGATCATTGGCGGCAATGAAATCGAAAACCTGCCGGCGGAAGGGGTCGCTCTCGAACTTGCCCCCCAGAATCAGCCGGGCCTCCGGCACTTCCGCCACGATGGCCGGCATGGCTTCCAACATGGTCATAATGCCGCGCCGGGCAAAGAGCGAACCGAGATGAATCATGGTAAAGGCTTCATAGCGCCTATCAGCGTTGGCAGCATCCAGACCAAAATTGGCGGCAAGGGGATAGTTGTGCACGACGGTGCTGGCCGCGCGCCAGCCGGCATAAAATGGCGCCTGCTCCTCCACGACGAAGACCAGCCCATCGACCGCTCGGCCCAGCCGGCGCTCCAGCAGGGCTGCGCCCTGTCCGCTGAGCCCGCGCAGCGCGGGCGGAATCCATACCTTGTGGGCAAACGAAGTGACAAAATACTCGTGTACATCATAAATGAGGGGCGTTTGCGCTCCCAAGGCCGTGCGCAACGCCGGTACGAGGGTCAGCAATTCCGGATCGTGAAAATGGACGAGATCGGGCTGCAGAGCCCGGACGCGGGCCAGAATCTCCCGCCAAACCGCGATCCGCTGGCGCCGGCCGGTGGGACGGGCCACGCTCAGGATTTCTACGCCATCCTGCACCATGCGCGCGCGATCACCGGGTGCCATGAGGGTCACTCGGAAGCCGGCCTGCGCCAGCGTCCGGCACTCCTTGTGGAAAATGCGCTGATCGAAGGGCTGGTGGACCGAGGTGAGGTGAACGACGTGTGGCGTGACCGGCCCGGGCAGCGTGAAGCTCATGGGGTTGGCTCCAATTCTGCGTAGAGCGCCAGCAGTTTCCGGGCCTCATGTTCCCAATTCAGTTCCTTAGCCAGACGTCGTGTGTTGTCCCGCATAGCGGCAGAGCGGTCCGGGTTGGCAAAGATGCGTCGAATGGCCACTGCGATTTCAGCCGGGGAGGTTGGGTCGGCCACCAGTTCGCCCACGTCATAGGCCGTAATCACCCGCCGCATTTCGGGGAAGTCGCTGGCCACGACCGGCAGACCGGCCATAGCATATTCGAGCAGCTTATTGGGGAGAGCGTAGTAGTTGCTCAAGGATGTCTTTTGAAAGGGGACGAGACCCACATCTGCCGAGGCCGAATAGCTCAGCAGTTCGTCCAGGGGCATGTATCCCGGAAAGTATGCGCGGGCGCCCAATCCCAACGCCTCGGCCAACCCGATCAACGACTGGCGCGCGTTGCCGTCTCCCAAGGCCACGAACGTAACATTCTCCGGCAATTCGAGCAGGCTGCGCAGGGCGACGTCCACCCCTCGTCCGCCAGATACCGCGCCTTGATAGAGCACAATGCGCTGATCGGCCGGGATGCCCAATTCCTCATGCAGGCGCTTTGACTTGGCCGGCCGGGAATAAGGCGGCGCATTCATGATCACCGTGGGAGTAGCGATGGTATAGGTTGTCGCCAGGAGGTCGGCAATGGTTTGATTGACGGTGATGACCCGGTCGACGCGCCGGATGAGCAGTTTCTCGGGCATTGCCCAGAAGTTCCGGTAGAATCCGGCCAGGTGACTGCCCTGAAAATTGCGTCCCGTCTCCAATTCGTGGGCATCGTAAACCCACCGGGCGCCGTCCCGGCTGACCGGTCGATAAGCCGAGATGAGCGTGTTGGCATCGTGCGCGTGATAGACGTGGGCCGGCTCTGCGTGCGTGACGGCCGTTACCTGCTGCAGCCACTCATAGTATTTCCGGACCGGTGCGAGGCGGCCGCCCTGATGACGCAAGGATGCCAGCTGCAGACGTTGAATGCGATAGCCGCTCCGTTCCTCATAGGCAGGCACGTCCCCTTTCCCCAGGGCCAGAACCCGCACGTCGTGGCCGGCGCCGGCCAGGGTGCTCGCCTCTTTGTGGACCCGGGCATCGTGGGTGAATGGATTCAAGACCAGCATCACTATCTTCATCAAACATCTCACGATCAACCGCTCGTCAAGTGATAGTCGCGGTCCCTATGCGGGACGGAGTCGTTTCAACGCCAGCCGGGCGCCCTGCTGCAGACGTTCCCGATCCCCCGGCTGGGGCAAATAGATCGATTGCCAGGACACGGTAGTCATACGGCAGTAGGAAATGGTCTTGATGAGCGTCAGAAAAGAATAGGAAATCGTCGTCGCCAGGGCAGAGCCATTGATGCCCATGCGCGGAATCAGAATCAGGTTGGCCGCCAAATTCAACCCAAAGGCGACGATCGACTGTTGGGAATTCAACTCCGGGCGCCCGCGGCCGGCAATATCGTTGGCCAAAATCTTGGAGACGCTGAGGAGCGTAATGCCGGGCAGAAGCACGCGCAGGGCAGTGGCTGCTTCCTGAAACTCGGCCGAGTAGAGCAGGACGATCACCCACTGAGCCAGCAGAGCCGCCGCGACCGCAATCAGCAGGCTGAGCCAGAAGATATGCCGGGCGATCAGGGGGGTCAACTGGCGGCGCTCCGTTTCCCGGTCATCCATGGCCGCGACCCGGGGCAGCATGACGGCGCTGACGGAATTCGTTGCGATCCAAAGTCGCTCGCCCAGGGTTACCGCCACGGTGTACAGACCGACGCTGCTTGCGCCCATGAGCAGATTGAGCAGAAACATGTCCGCCCGGTAGTTGAGAAAGGCGATGATGTTGGAGATGTGGGCCCGCAAGCCATAGTGCATGACCTCCCGGGTATAGGGCCAATCGATCCAGAGGGCGAAGACGCGCCGGGTCGGCATGCGACGCCAGAAGACGCCGATGAGCAGCAACAGCGCCGCTAGATTGCCGGCCAAATATGCGGCCATGGCGCCATAGACTCCCCCGGGCAACCACCATACCAATAGCAGGATCAGGACGAGATTGACCATCTGCGGAATCATGATGATCAGATTGTAGGTCCGAAAATCCTCCAGGCCCTGAAGCACGGCCGCCAGATAGGAGCTATGCACGGCGATGGGCACAGAGACGAGGGCCAGCAGCAGTAGGTCAAGGGGCACGCCGGGAAAAAGAGTCTGTCCGCCAAAGAGGGAGAGCAAAAGCCCCACGCTCAAGGCCAGAATACTAATCCAGAATGCCAACGCGATATTGCCGCGCACGGCCGCCTCAAAGGTCCGCGGATCACGCCCTACGTGGTAAATGGTGGCCGGACCCACGCCTAGATTGAAGAGCGTTACGAGCAGGGTCGGCAGGAGCAGGGCGATGGCGTAGATGCCCCGGTCGGCCGCCCCTAATCCCCGGGCCAGGAGGATTGAAATCGCCATGCCCAGGACGATGGCCCAGAGCTGGCGCGTGAAATTGTACATGCTGTTACGGGCGAGATGGTTCAAACCCAGTCCGGCGCTCATGATGACGTAACCAGTCCGCGATAGATTTCTTCCAGGCGGGTGCGGATGACCGGCGTGCTGAAACGCGCGATGCACTGCTCTCGAATCAGTTCCCGATCATACATGGCGTAATTCTTCCACAAACGGTGCATAGCATCACCGATGGCCATGGCGTCCCCACAAGGAACCAGGCAGCCATTGGTTTCATCGATAAACATCTCCGGTCCGCCCGACCTGGTGGATACGACGGGCCTGCCACACGCCATGGCCTCGATCAACGTCACGCCAAAAGTCTCCGTTTCACTGGTTGAGACGAGAGCATGGCTGCGCTGCAGCAGTTCGAGGACACCGGGGCGGTTGAGTTCGCCGAGAAACGAGACTTGAGAACCAATTCCCAGCGCCTCGGCCTGACGTGCGAGCGCAGCGTCCAGGGGGCCGTCGCCGGCAATCTCCAGCCGGATCGGCTCACCCTGAAACCGGTTGGCAAAGGCATCAAGCAGCAGATCGTAGCGCTTCACGGGCCGCAACTGGCCCAAGGCACAAAATCGAAACAGTCCTTCCGGCAGTTCGACGGCAGGGGGCTGAAAATAGTCAGTCTGCACCATATTGCCCAGCACTTCAACCGGTCGGCTCCCAAATGCTGAAAGCGCCTCGGCCAGTGCAGTACTCACGGCGAAAACGTGATCTGCGCGCCGAAGCGCGGACCGGATCAGGCGGGCCTGGCTGCGGTCGATCATACCACGAAGGAAGGCTGAGGAATGCTCCGTGATCACCACCGGCAGACTATGGCGCTGGCCCAGTTCCGTCGCCAGCCAGCCGCCGTAAAGCATGCTGTGGGCGTGCAGTACGTCGGGCATGCCATGATCGGCCACATAACGCGCAAAAGCCGCGCGCCCGGTCCGCGCCAGCAGCCATTGTTTTGCCGGCTCAATTCGGTTGGGCGCCCAACCGCCCGTCGTGACCCGATAGGTCGGCAACCCGCGGTCCAACTCCATGGAAAATTCGCTGCGCAGATCGGCGGGACGCCTCATGCGCAATAGGGATCGATTGGCACGCAGTTCGGGCGCGACCAGCATGCCCACCTGATGCCCCGCCTTTTGGAGTGCCTCGGCCTGCTCCCGAAAGAAGATGCCGCGGTTGGGCGCCGCTGCGGTCGCATACCAGGACGGAATGATGAGAATATGCAGCATGGTCAGAGGGGGAGCGACAAACCATCACGCGCAAGTGTGCGCAATAGGAAACGATTGGCAAAATAGGTTTTCGGAGCTTCCCGTTCACAACGACGATAGGGAGAGCGTTCCGCGTCAAAGGCGGGATATTCCCACAATTCCAAGACATGGCCGAACGTGGCGGCCACCATTTGTGCTTCCAGCGGCGTAATCCTTTTCTCCCAGTGACGGAGCGGCTCCTGGGAAATCCCGGCAAATGCACCGCTCACGGCGCTATTCCCCTGCCAGATTTCTCCCATTGTTGTCGGCGTCAACAATACCTCTGTGAATTCGATCCCTACAAAGTCCGCTATCTGCCCCATGATCAATTCCGGCTGCAGCAGGAGATCCTCAAAACGAACCACGCGGTAATTCTCCATGATCAATGGATTCTTGTATGCATGGTAGTAACCGCTCGCCATTGCCTGGACGATGGGGCCTAGATAGGGATACCGACGCACGGCTGAGTGCCGGCGCAGGGCCACGATCGTTGCATAGGGATTTCTCACAATATGCAGAAATTTGGCGTCCGGATACCAATCCTGCAGCATTGCCGCGTACTCGGCATTTTCTACGGATTTCTCAACGAAACGATGGGCTGTCGGCGCGGTACCGAAAAGACCGACATGGATGGCCCAAACATAGGCATTGTAAATCGCGCGCCAATTCTGTGTCTCCCAAGCAGATCGCAGTTCGGTGTCAAGTGCGGCGCGAAAGGCATCCATGTTCCAGTGTCCTACGAGATTACTGTCACTCGTTTCGGATACGATTCGATTGCTGCGATCAATATGCGCCAACAGGCCATCCCGAAACTGCTCATACGTCAACGTCCGCGGCAGGCTTTGACGCAACGCATATTGAACCCAAAATCCCGCAAGCGGGAATAGGTGGGTCTCTACCGGAATAACGAAATGTCCGTCCGCTCCGTCCAGCAGGTTGCGGAGCAGCGTTGTCCCGGATTTATGGCTACCCAGAAGGAAGATCGGCGCGGAAAAGTTCGCAGGGATCGTGGAACCGGAAGGTGGCGTCGTTGGCGAAGGTTTCGAGCTCTGGCCAATGGCGGATTCGTTCATCATGGCACTTCATGCACAAACTGCCGCAACGCCTCAAAGGCCACGGCCGGTCCGTTGGGATCGCGCTGGGGATTGCGGCCGGTATTGTAGGTCAGGATTAGCTCTCGCCGCGCGCGGGTGACGCCGACGTAGAGCAGGCGCAGGCGCTCGGCCGCGATCTCGCGCCGGGCCCGGGCCGTGGCCTGGCCGGGGACATACTCGTCCAGCGTGCCGCCGTGGAGCTGGCGTAGCTGGGCCTCGGCCTCGGCGACCAGGTTGAGGCTGTTGCGCACATACCAGCGCTCGCCTCGGTACTTCTCGTCGTCCCGTCCCGCGGGGTAGCTGTAGTCGTTGACGGCCAGCAGGTAGACCCGGTCCCACTCCAGCCCTTTGGCCGAGTGCATGGTCGCAACCGTAATCTGGCCCGGTTTGGGCTCGTAGCCCAGGGCATCTTCGCTGAAGCCGAGCATGCGCCGCTTGTTCTGGGCGATGTCGTCCAGCTCACCCGCCAGTTCAGGCAGGCGCCAGGCCGGGTTTTCCTCGGCCAGCTTGGCCAGGAGCACGGCCAGTCGGTGGGTCAAGGCCAGATCGGCCGGGGCGTTGAAGAGATCATTGCCCAAGGTGAGCAGCAGCTCGTCCACCGGCAGAATCGTCGCCGCGGTCCACTCCTGCAAATCCTCGCGGAAAGCCTGGACCAGTTCCCGGAAGTGCTCGACCTCATCTAGCCAGGCCAACGAATCGAGCCAATCGATCCGATCGGGGAAGATAAAGTCTTCCGGCTCTCGCAGCTTGCCCAGGGCCCGGCCGAAGGTTTCGACCGGTTCGGGGGTTGCGGCCAGATCGAGGCCCGGCACACCCTCCTCCGGGCCCACGCCGGAGAGCTCTTTGAGCTTGGGCACACCCCGCTTGGGCCACCACACTTCGTTCCAGAGCCGCGTCAGGCCGGTAGCCACCTCGGGCCGGGTGATATAGCTCAGCACCACTGCCAGGGCCAGAGCCGCGGCCCGGGTCGCGCTGTCCGTGCGGAGGAGGCTGTCGTCGTAGGGCAGCTCGTGTTCCTTGAACGCATCGGCCACTTTGAAGCCCCGCGTGTTTTCCGGCGCCAGCACCGCCACGGTCTGATCCCGATGGTCGGGCAGCCAGCGGCTCAGGCTGGTCAGGATGACCTGCAGCTCTTCGTCGGGCGTCAGGGCGCGATCGTAAACGTGGATGGCCGGATTGCCCGGCGGCGGGTTGGGCTGGGGATCCTCCGCCCCGGTAGGCTCGATCAGGGGCGGCGTCAGGGCATCCTCGGCCGCCAACACCGGATGGGCTGTCCGGGACCAGTCGATGAGAAAGTTGGCCGCGTTGATAATGGGCACGGCGGGGCGCCCCGGGTTGGGCAGGCGCCGGGCCTGCTCCGGATAGCGGGTCACGAAGTTGCGCAGATAGCGGGGGTCGGCGCTGGTAAAGGTCGTGTTGATGGCCTGGTTGGGATCGCCTACCCGCACCCAATTGCCGCTGGCATTGGTCAACATGCGCAGCATGTTCTCCTGGAGCAGGCTCGAGTCCTGGGCTTCGTCCTCCAGCACGTAGGGCCAGCGCGCCTGGAGGCGATGGAGAAAGTGCTCGTCCGTGCGCAGGGCCTGGAGCGCCAGGACGATCAGGTCGTCGAAGTCGACCGCGCCCCGGGTAAAGAGGCTGCGCTGGTAGTCGGTGTAGACGCGGATGCCGAAGTCCAGGAGGGGCCACGTACCGCTCTGCTTCTCTAGATCCGCAGCCAACTCGCCCGGCTCAACCTGCATTTCCTTGGCCACGCGAATGAAATTATTGGCCAGATCGATGGCATCGGCCAGGACGTAGCGCTCAATGCGCCGGGGATTTTGCAGATAATCGGGCAGAATAAAGGGACCGAATGCGTCGGGGTTGATCTGCAGGTAGGCCACCACCGCCTCCCGCTTGATCTCGGTGGCCGTCCGTTCATCGATGATGTCGAACTCCTCGCTCAGACCAACCAGGCCGGGCCGCTCGCGCACGATGTCGTGGGCCAGGCCGTGGAGGGTGCGCACGCGGTAGCCCACGCCCGGCAGGAGACCCCGCTCTTCGCGCAGGAATTGGCCGATGCGGCTGCGGAAATTCTCCACCGCGCTGTTGGTAAAGGTGACGATCAGCACCTCCTGATCGTCCAGCCGCCCCTCCGTGGCCAGCTTCTCGACCAGCTGCGCGGCCAGGAGGCTGAGCGTGAAAGTCTTGCCGCTGCCCGGCACCGCGCTGACGCCCATGGGGCCGCCGTCGTAGGCCAGGATCGCTTGTTGGGCCGGGCGTGGTTTGAAGTCGGTGGGCATAGTCGGAAAAGAATCA
>CAYZLP010000119.1:0-9894 GCA_964478635.1 uncultured Caldilineaceae bacterium | reverse complement strand
TCACGAAGACGGACGAGCTGTTGGTAAGTGATTTCACTGCGGGCGTCATTTATCAGATATTGCGTGACGAAGGGGAGCCTCCTTCGTCACCGTAACCGATCCCCCGAAAAAGCGGGGGATCTCATGCCGGAAAGGTGTTTCGATGGACCGCATCTTTTTCATGTTGGCCGGCCTCTTTGGGGCCCTGGCCGTGGGACTGGGCGCATTTGGCGCCCACGCACTGGAGAGTCGCCTGGGGGCCGATCTGCTGGCCACTTACGAGACGGGCGTGCGCTACCATTTCTACCACGTGGTGGCGCTGATTGCCGTAGCCTTCGCCATCAGCCGCTGGCCCGGCAGCAGTCTGCCCGTCATCGCCGGCTGGCTTTTCGTGGCCGGCATCCTGATCTTCTCGGGCAGCCTCTACCTGCTTGTCTTCACCGGCCAGCGCTGGCTGGGCGCCATCACACCCATTGGCGGCGTGGCCTTCATCACCGGTTGGTTGCTATTGGCGGCAACGGCGTGGCGGGCGCAGGGATAGGCCGCGGATACCGCGGATTGGGCGGATCAACGCGGATTCTCTCTACTAAAAAAATCCGCGTTGATCCGCCCAATCCGTTTCATCCGCGGTCTATTCATCCGATACCCCCGGGCAATCCGGGCGGTTCGGCATGATCGAAGGGCTCGTTGTGCAGCCACCAGCTCACGCCGAAGAGCAGGCCAGGCAGGGCGAAGGCCAGGAAGTAGGGCCCGCCCGGCAAGTGGCCGCTGAGCGCGAACTGCAGCCCGTAAAAGGCCAGCATGCTCACCAACGTGATGGCGCCGCCCCAGCCCTCCCGCCAGAAACCGACGAGCATGCCTAGAATGACGCCGCCGGGAAAGAGCGCCAGTCCCAGCCAATCCAGCGGCGCCAAAGCCGCCGGATCGCCGCCCTCACCAAAGACAAAGGCCAGCAAGAGGCCGATACTGATCAGGCTGCCGATGCGGGCCGTCCAGCGGACGGCAGTGGCAAAAAGCGAGGGATGGGTTTGCATGGTTGCGCCTCCTGTCGGTGCGGAATCGGTTAATCCACAGGATAGTAGAAGGGTGGCTACAGATTGGCTACAAATTCCCCCGATTCTCTGAACACTCTACACATCGTCCCGCACATCCACCAACCCATACCGAATCGCCAATACCACCGCTTGGGTCCGGTCCTGGGCGCCGAGCTTGCTCAGAATGGTGCTGATGTAGTTGCGGATCGTCCCCTCGGAGAGATAGAGTTCGGCCCCGATCTCTGCATTGGTCATGCCGCCGGCCATGAGGCGCACGATCTCAATTTCGCGGTCGCTCAGCGGCTCTACCAGGTGATCCAGTTGCGGCACGGGCTGGTCTACGACGCTCTTGAACAACTTGCCGGCCACGCTGGGATCGATCGGCGTCTTGCCCTGCGCCACATTGCGAATGGCATCCAGCAGTTGTTCCGGCGGCAGGTCTTTCAGAACATAGCCTTTGGCCCCGGCGCGTATGGCATCGAAGACCCATTCATCCGCATCGTAGGTGGTGAGCACCAGCACCTGTACGTCGGGAAACCCGTGGCGAATCTGGCGCGTCGCCTCTACCCCGTTCATGCGCGGCATCTTCAGATCCATGAGCACCACGTCCGGCGTCCAGCGTGAAATCAGGTCAACCGCCTCCTGACCATCTTCGGCCTGCCCCACGACCTCAATATCCGGCGCGGACGCCAGGATCATCTGAAGACCGTGCCGGGCAATCGCCTGGTCATCGCAGATCAAAACTCGAATCATTGAACATGCTCCATCGTCTGAACCGAACTTGCCTGTCCGCTCGGCACGGTGGCCAAGACACGGGCGCCCTGTCCCGGGCGGCTATACACTTGCAGGGCGCCGCCCACCATCGCCGTACGCTCGGTCATTCCGCTGATGCCGAATTGCTCCGTCTGCACAATGTCGTCCGGCCGATAACCGGCACCATCATCGGTAATCTCCAAACGGATGTTGTCCCCGTCCGCACCCAGACAAACGCGCACGAACTGCGCACCGGCATGGCGCTCGATGTTGGTCAGCGCCTCCTGAGCGACGCGGTAGAGCACGCCTTCCGTCGCGGGCGGCAGTGATAAGGTTTCCGCGGGCAGATCCAGTTCGAGGCGCCACCGGTTGCGCTCGGCGCTGTTCCGAGCCAGCTCCCGCACGGCGCCGAGCAGACCCAGATCGTCCAATGGCGCCGCGCGCAGGGCCTGGAGCGCGCGACGCGTCTCCAGCAGGCCGCTGCGGGCCGTGGCAATCGACTCATCCAGGTTTTGCCGTGCCTTCCCGTTATCGTTATCCCATAACAGACGCGTGCCCTCCAACTCCAGAACGAGACCACTCAAATAGTGGGCCAGGGTGTCGTGCAGATCGCGCGCCAATCGGTTGCGCTCCTGGCTGACGGCCAACTTCTCTTGCGTTAGGGCATGCACGGCCAGTCGTGCATTGGCGCGCTCCAGCTCCGCGCGCTGCAACCGTTGGCTCGCCACGAGCTGGGAGACGAGATAGCCCGTCGTCAAGAAGATAATCGTGCGAAAGAGCGCAACCTGCACCAGGTTGATGTACATGCTGCCCGGCGTCCCCCAGAAGAGCGCCATAATGATCAGCAGTTCCGCGGCCACCAATCCCAACGCATAGAGCACGACGTCGCGAAAGCGGTACTGCCATGCCACCACGACCATGGGGATGAGGGCAAAGAAGGCAGGCGGCCAGAAACTGTAGGCAAAGGGAATGGCGGACAGCTCAACGCTGATCTGGTCGACCACAGCGCGCAAGATCGACAACTGCCCGATCATCCCGCCGAGCAACCCCAACGTGCTGAGCAAAATGACCGCGGGCAAGAGCCACTTGCCCAATCGTTCCTGCAGGCCGGGGAGATAGAGCACCAATAGCGCCAATCCCTCGAAAAAGAGGAAGGCGATGGGGATTCTCTGCACATGGTCCGGCACCCATGACAGGGCTTCAAACCATGTCGGCAGGAGCCAATGCAACAGAATCGGTATGACGCTCATAATCAGCGGCAAAGCGATGAGCACGCGCAACGTCGGGATCAACAGCGGCTCAAAATCGTCTGTTTGTCTCTGGGTAACTGTCACCATCTTCTCACGTCCATCAGCGGATCCACATCCAACGACAGGAGGCGTCCGCGCTAGCTTATCACACTTCAATCTGTCCCGAAACAGCGACGGCTCACCCCGTTAGGGTGAGGATCCTCACAACAATACGTGAGGATCCTCACCCGGGAGCTTGGCGCAATTTCACTACAGCGCGCTTCCGCCTTGCGCTATAGTGGCCCAATGCATGACCGACGACAGGATACGGTCGGTTTTTCGAGAGAAATTCAATCAGAAGTGTGAGAACGATGCAATGCGAAAAGTATGGAGATGGTTGATGATCGTTGCCCTTGGGGCCGGGATTGCCCTGACGGCCGCCTACCGGCTGGGCTATGTCGATGCGCCCGGCTTAATGGCGCAGGGAGCAGACGAGGGATCGGTCGTACCGGTGGAGGCCGCGCCCCATTCAGCCGAAAAGATATCGATGACAACAGCGCCCGCGGTGCAACCTCCGGCAATTGCCGACGGCAAAGTCGTCCCGCTGCAGAGCGCGCATTTGAGCCTGACGGCAGGCGGCATTGTGACCGACCTGCCGGTAAATGAAGGCGCCGTTGTGACAGAAGACCAGCTTCTCCTGCAGCTAGATGAGCGGGATGCCCTGGTTGCGGTGCAGCAGGCCGAGGCGGATCTCATGGGGGCGCAGGCGCGGTACGACGAACTGGTCGCGGGCACGCTGCCCGAGGATATCGCTGCAGCCCAAGCCAATCTTGCTGCGGCCACGGCCCGGCTCGAGCGACTCCGCCTAAGCACCGAGAACGGTGATATCACCGCATCGGAGGCCATGTTGTCCCAAGCCCGGGCGGAGCTGCAGACGGTCGTGGACGGCGCCTCCGCAGAGCAGCTGATCGAAGCGCGGGCCAATCTGCAGAATGCCGAAGCGGAACTGCGTCGCGCGCAACGCGCCTACAACGAAGTCTCCTGGCGCAACGATGTCGGCGCAACGCCGGAATCCGCGCAATTGCAGACCGCCACCAACAACTACGAGGCGGCCAAAGCGCGTCTTGCCGACCTGGAAAGCGGGGCCACCCGGGCCGAAATCGGTCGGGTGCAGGCCCAGGTACAGCAGGCGGAGGCCCAGCTCAACGCGCTGCGCAGCAGCCGTCCCGCCGACATCGCGGCCTATACGGCTGAAGTACAAAATGCCCAGGCCCAGCTAGACAGGCTGCTGGCCGGCACACGCCCCGAGCAGTTGGCCCAGGCCGAGGCGGATGTAGCCGCCGCCACGGCCCGTCTCCAACAGCAGCTGGTGACCTTGAACAAACTGCAACTGCGGGCGCCCTTCGCCGGCACGGTCGCCGTCCTGGATGTTGATCCGGGCGAACAAATCAACCAGGGCGTCCCCGTCCTCCGACTGGCCGACCTCAGCCGACTCCAGGTGGAGACCGAAGACCTGACCGAACTCCAGGTGGTCGATATTCAGGAAGGCGATCGCGCTAGCGTCACCTTTGACGCGTTGCCCGACCTGACCGTGATCGGCACGGTAGAGAGCATTCGCCCCTACGGCGAAACCAGCGCGGGCGATATTGTCTATCGCGCGGTGGTCTCGCTGCCGCAGCAGGACGCGCGGTTGCGCTGGAACATGACGGCCGCCGTGACCTTTGAGTGAGTATCTTGATGGATAATCGAATCATGCATAATCCCTTCACAGCATTTCGAGCCGAGCCAACCTTGCTTGGGACGGCGTCGATTGCCGGCGCCAACGGCACGGGAACCCCGGCGACGGCGCCCCGGCCTATCGTCCGCACCAGCGACGTGGTGAAGTCTTTCCCGGTCGGTGACCAGGACGTGACCATTCTCAAAGGCGTTTCGCTGGACATTCACGAAGGTGAGTTCGTGGCCATTGTCGGCCCCAGCGGCAACGGCAAGTCGACATTACTCAACATGATGACCGGTATCGACCGCCCCTCCAGCGGCGAAGTCTACGTCACCGGGCAACCGCTTCACACCATGAGCGAGAACGACCTGGCTGTCTGGCGCGGCGAACACCTGGGCATCATTTTTCAGTTTTTTCAGATGCTGCCCTCCTTGAGCCTCGTCCAGAACATCGTCCTGCCCATGGAATTCGCGGGCAAGTACACGCGGGCGGAACGGCGTGAGCGGGCCATGGGGCTGCTGGAACTGGTCGGCTTGGCCGATCAAGCCAACAAGTTGCCGGGCACGGTCTCGGGCGGGCAGCAGCAGCGCGCCGCCATTGCCCGAGCCCTGGCCAACGATCCCCCGATGATCGTCGGCGATGAACCGACGGGCAACCTGGATGCCAAAACCGCGGGCGAGGTCTTCGACATCTTTTCTCGGCTTGTTGAAAGCGGCAAGACCATGGTCATGGTGACCCACGACCGCGAGTTGGCAGGCCGCATGCCACGGGTGATCGAAATCGTCAACGGTCAGATCGATTCTGATTCCAAGCAAGGCGTGCGCCCATGAACGTAATCTACGCCAAGATTTGGGCGGACCTGTGGCGCAACAAGAGCCGCACGATCCAGATCGTGCTGATCGTGGCCTTCGGTGCCTTCGGCGTCGGGCTGACGCTCGGCGCCCGCAACCTGACTTCGGCCGCCATCAACGCGGACTGGATTGCGGCGGCGCCGCCTGTCATGAAGATTTCGGTCGATCCGCCGCTCTCGGAAGAAGTGATCGTCGGCCTGAAGAGCATCGACGGCGTGCTGAGCACGGAAGCCTTCTCCGAGCGCAAGATCGAGTGGCGCCACAACGTGCATGAGCCGTGGCAGGCCGCCACGCTGAGTACGCGTGCCGACTATAGCGAGCAGGCCATGAGTCGCTGGGACCTGGAAGCAGGGGAATGGCCCCGCGGCACCGATTTTGCCGTGGAGCGCGGGTATGATGCGACGTTCAGCCTGGGCCTGGGAACGACCATCGAAACCCGCATTAACGAGCGCGTACGTCCCGTCACCATCACCGGGGTGATCAACAACCGGGAGGTGACCCAGGGATTCATCCCCGAGCCCACCTTCTACGTGAGCCACCGCCGCTATGCCGAAATCACCGGCGACGAACGCTTTAGCATCGTCGCCGCCCATCTGGATGCCTTCGACCCTGACGGGCGCTACGACGCCGTCCGGGCCGCAGCCATCGACGGCGAGGTACAGGAGCGCCTGGAAAAGCTGGACATCGACTCCCAAGGGCTCAAGCCCGCGCCGCCCACAACCATCCGCATTGACGATCCGACGATGCATTTTGCCAACAGCATTCTATCCTCGGTTTTCCTGCTGTTGAACGTAATCGGCGCAGTCATTATTCTGCTTGGCATCCTGTTGATCTACACCAATGTGAGCGCACTGATCACCCAGCAGGTCAGCCAGATCGGCGTCATGAAGGCCATTGGCGCCAGTACCCGACAGATCGTGCAGGTTTACCTCATCCTGGTCTTTGCGTACGGCCTTCTGGCAAGTATCGTCTCCGTTCCGCTGGCCGTCTGGGCGGCCCATGGCATCAAGCTGGTCTTCATGACGCTGCTGGATGCCAACGGGCGCGCGTTTGCCGTTAATTACGGTTCGGTCATCCTGCAATTGATTGTGATCTTCGGCGCCCTGCTTCTGGCATCCATGGCGCCCCTTTTGAAAGGCGCGCGGTTGACTGTGCGCGAGGCAGTCAGCACTTACGGTCTGGGGGGCGCGGCCGGGATGTTGGATGCCCTCATTGTCAAAGCCAAGCATGTGTCGTACACCGTGTTGCTGATCATCGGCAACACCTTTCGCAACGTGGCGCGCCTGTCATTGACGCAGGTGGTCTTGGTGGGCAGCGGCGTGCTCTTCATTGCAGTCATGGGGGTGAACGACTCGGTCCGCCACACCTTCGGTTCGGCGCTTACCGATATTCATCGCTACGAGATCACGTACACGCTGCAGCAAGACGCGCGCAGCGCGCGCTTGGCCCAGCTCGTGGCCGGCCAACCCAACGTAGAGGCCGTGGAAACCTGGAACAGCCTCAACGGCTCAATCCGTCCGCAAAGCCGGCCCGAACACGATCCCAACGACGAGCGCGCCACGATCTTCGGGATGCCGCTGGACACGACCCTGTATGCGCCGCGCCTGCGCTCCGGACGTTGGTTGCAGCCCGGCGATCACCAGGTCGTTGCCGTGCACGAGGAGGTGGCAGGTAAGCTCGGCGTCGAGGTAGGCGACTGGATCACCATGCGCGTGGGCGCCGGCGACGAGTCCGATTGGGAGGTGGTTGCTACCTTCTTTGACCCGGCGCAAGACAATGGCGTCTACATGGACCAGCTTACCTTTGCCGCGGTTATGAATCGGCCGAACAAGAGCAATACCCTCTTCATTCGCACCGCAGATGACGGCGCGGCTGCCGTCGCGAGGACGAATTTGGCGCTGAAGCAATTCCTGGAGGACAACAACCTACTGGTGGTGGTCGGCGGCCTCTTCGATGTGACCACCGTCGCCGAGATCACCGCACGCCGGCTGCAGGGGTTGAGCATCCTCATCAGTTTGCTGAGCATCATGGTGGTCGTAGTCGCCATCGTCGGCAGCATCGGCCTCAGCGGCACGCTCTCGCTCAGCGTCATGGAGCGCACCCGCGAAATCGGCGTCATGCGCGCCATCGGCGCATCGTCGCGGCGCATCACCGGTCTATTCGTGGGCGAGGGCTTGATCCAGGCCATCCTGAGCTGGAGCATCGCGACCCCGATTGGCATCGTCGGGGCCTATCTCATGTCGACCATCGTGTTGCCGGCGATTCTGGGCGATGATTTGCTTTACACTTTTCGACCCAGAGGCATCCTCATCTGGTTTGTTGTAGTCGTAGCTCTGGGGATCGCAGCCAGTTGGCTGCCGGCCCGCCGCGCGACCAGGGTAAGCGTGCGCGAGAGTCTGGCCTATCAGTAGGGCGCTGGGTACGGTCGGCGGCATGCTGCAATCCGGGATTCGGCCGCCACCTTGCGCCACTGCGGGTGGTTCCGGGCCGAATCCCGGATTGCAGCGGATGTCACTGACAGAACCGTATGGTTGCGCGACGATGGGTGCGGAGAGGAGTGGGAAGCTCACCAAATCAAATCCAAATCCATTTCCAAACCAAGGAGTGCATTTCCATGCCAATTCAACACAAACGCCTGGGCAAGCACGGCGTCCTCGTCTCGAATCTCTGTCTGGGGACCATGAACTTCGGCTGGCATACGTCGGTCGAAGACAGCTTCGCCATCATGGACAGAGCCCTGGAACTGGGCATCAACTTCTTCGATACGGCCGACGTCTACGGCTGGGCCGAAGAACACGGCTACACGGAGGAAATCATCGGCCGCTGGTTCGCCCAGGGCGGAGGACGGCGCGACGCGACGGTGCTGGCCACCAAGGTCTACAACCCCGTTTCACGCAAAGCCAACCTGCCCGAAGTCAACTCGGACGGGCGCAGCCTCTCGGCCTACAAAATCCGCAAGCACGCGGAAGGCAGCCTCACACGCCTTCAGACCGACTGGATCGACATCTACCAGATGCATCACATCGATCGGGCCTGTCCCTGGGATGAGACGTGGCAGGCCTTCGATGCGCTGGTCAAGCAGGGCAAGGTCGTCTACGTAGGCTCCAGCAACTTTGCGGGGTGGGACATTGCTACGGCCTGTCAGGAAGCCGGCCGTCGCGGTCTCACCGGCCTGGTCAGCGAGCAGAGCATCTATCACTTGGACAACCGCATGGTCGAGTTGGAAGTCATCCCAGCGTGCGATCACTATGGCCTGGGGCTGATTCCGTGGAGTCCCCTGGCCGGCGGTCTGCTGGGCGGCGCGTTGGAGAAGGTTGATTCGGGCCGGCGCTCGAATGAGGATTTCGTGAAACGCGTTGAGGAAAAGCGAACCCAGTTGGAAGCCTACGAAAACTTATGCCGCGACATCGGCCATCCGCCCGGGGAAGTTGCCCTGGCCTGGCTGCTGCACCAACCGGTCGTCACGGCGCCCATCATCGGCCCGCGCACCATGGAGCAACTCGAGAGCGCAGTCCGGGCCACCGACATTGAACTGGATGCCGAAACCCTGGCCCGTCTGGATGAGATCTTCCCCGGTCCGGGCGGAGAAGCGCCCAAGGCCTATGCATGGTAAGTAGATCGCGGGTAGGGCGGATAGGGCGGATCGCCCCCCTATCCGTCCACTCCGCGGTCTATCTTCACGGCAACAGCAGCAGCACTGCCGCGCCGAGGAGAACCACCAGCAGCGTCAGTACCGGCAGCGCCAGACAGACGACGTAGCAGAACCACGCGCCCTTGCAGACGCCGCAGCCCAAACATTCACACCAATTCCGAGTTTCCGTAGACATCCCACTTTTCTCCAGTTGAAAGCGCCCTTCTACCGGGCTTCATGATTATTGTTTGATGCTGGCCTGCAGTGAACCCGTCGCCAGCGCCTCTTCAAAGATGCGGTTGAACTCATCGGGCGCGACGACCTCCATACCTGCCCCGAACAGGCTATCCTGGCGCAGGAAGGCCGGCGTCGCGTGCAGACAGGCGTAGCCAAACGGCACAGTCTCGCCGTTCTCAAGCACAAAGGTAAGTCGATAGCGTGAGGGACACTCGCCCTGGGGAACCGGCGGGCCCGTTGCAGCCAGCGCGGTCGCCAACTCACCTACCGTCGCCGGATCCTCGATCGTCAGGCGATAACGGTAGAACAGGTCGTCGGCCCCGTTCAACTCATAAACATCGATCGACTCTGCCGCCATCAATGCGGAGACGTCCAAAGGCGATCCGCTCCCGGTCTGCGCCTCTTCCGTCAGGACGGTGCAGCCGGCGAGCAGAATCGCAGCAAGCACAACCGGAACAATGAC
>CAYZLP010000118.1:0-9935 GCA_964478635.1 uncultured Caldilineaceae bacterium | reverse complement strand
CGCTTTCTGGGACTCAATACGCGCTTCAGCTTGCTCATGGCAGCCATCTTGACGGCAGTCGGCCTCGGCGTTTTTCTGATCGACCCGTTGTTTCACGGCATTGTATTTGCCGGCGTGCCGATTGACCAGCGCGTCGGCGCGGCCCTCTTCTCCGTGATCTCCTCACGCACGGCCGGCTTGACCATCTTGCCGCTGGCCGAATTGAGCGAGGCAACCCAGTTGATCATCATGTTGTGGATGTTCATTGGCGGCGCCCCCGCCAGTATGGCCGGTGGCGTCAGCACGAGTACGGTCGCCGTGCTGTTGACCGCCGTCGTTGCCACGGCTCGAGGAATGGACGAATCTGTCAGCTTTCGGCGCACCGTGCCGGTAGAGACAATCGCCAAAGCAGTCGCAATTATGACCGTGAGCACCCTGCTGGTCGTAGTGGTCACGCTGCTGCTTTCCCTGCGCCAGGAGGGGGAGATCTTTACGGTCGCCTTCGAAGTAATCAGCGCCTTCGCCAATGCAGGATATTCTTTGGATTTCACGGGTGAGCTGGACAATTTTGGACGCTTTCTGATTGCGTTTACAATGTATTGGGGAAGGCTGGGACCGCTTACCATTGTCGTTGCCCTTGCCCAGCGCCGTCACCCGAGTTTTGTTCACTATCCTGAAGAGCCTATCATCCTCGGATGATACCGCCTTCAGCGGGAACCGGAGGTAGGCGATTGGTTTCCGCTGACCACACCTTCAGCAATCCGTCAGTTGACCGCACGCATGTCTTCGAATCCGCTCCCAATTGTACAGAGCTGTCCCCATGCCGGGCTTGGCGTCCCGGCCGAGATCCGGGACAACCTGGCCATCGATCCCGTCGACCTCTACAATGATTGCGATCTTTGGGCCGATCTCCATTATGATTTCAGCCATGAAGACCTGGCCCCGGTCATTCCCCATGGCTATTCCCGTGGCACCTTGGCGTTCATCACGATGCCTATCGCCCGGGCCCTGATCGATGTGAATCGCTACCCTGACGATCTGAGTAATCCCGACGGTCCAGTCAAACTGCGAACAAGCTATGGCCGCGATATTTATCGCAATTCGCCGGATTATCGGCTGCAGACCCAGCTTCTGGAGCATTATTGGTGGGCCTACCATCTGAAGCTTCATGCAGCCTTGCAGAACAATCTGGGCAGGATGAAGTTGTTTCTAGACTGCCACAGCATGGCCCAACGTGGCCCGGCGGCCTACGACTATCCTGGAGCCGTACGCCCGCTTATCTGTCTTTCCAACATGGGCGATGCTCGGGGCGAGCCGCGCAAGGACGGCTCGCGCACCAGTTGTCCGGGCTGGCTGATACGAGCCGCAGCAGAGATTGCCGCAGACCTCTTCTGTGATCTGACTCTTCTGCAGCCAACACCGGGCATAGAGGCCCCGGTTGTTACGATCAACTGGCCTTTTCGGGGCGGGTACATCGTCGAACAATACACCAAGCCCGATTATCTGCCGATTGGCCCTGCCACCGGTCACGGTCACTTTCCGCCTCCGGCCATGCTGGTCGAGGTTAACCGGGGCCTATTTGTTGGCGACCAACATGCCGATACCCCGATTCAGCCACCGAATCAGGCACGGATTGCCCTGGTGCGGAAACGGCTTTATCTCTGGGCAGCGAGAGTTGTCGAATTATTGTGAGGAATAAGCAATTATGACCATTTTACTACACGAAAACACTCCTGCCGCCCCCCTGCTGCAAGAGTATCTTGACTTCGCCGTGGAACTGGCAATCGAGGCAGGGGCGCGCTCGTCGGGTCACTTCCGCCAAATTGAGGCCCGACGCAAAGATGACGGTACCCTGGTCACGGTAGCCGATGAGGAGGCTGACCGCTTTATCTCGGAAAGCATCGGTCGCCGCTATCCCGATCACGCGGTACTCAGCGAAGAGCAAAACACTGTCTACGATCCGGCTGTCGACTTCACGTGGGTCGTCGACCCGATTGACGGTACGACAAATTTCGCCCGGGGCATGATCATTTGGGGCGTCTCCATCGGCCTGCTCTATCGGGGCCATCCCCTGGTTGGCGTGCTGCACATGCCCCTGCTTGCAGAAACTTATACCGCAGCCGTCGGCATGGGGGCGCATCGCAACGGGATGGCGATCCACAGCGCTACCGAGACGGAGCCAGGCGATCAGCATCTGCTAATGCAGTGCACCCGCACTGCCAGGCGCTTGCAGCCCCAAACGCCCCTGAAGTCGCGCATGCTGGGCAGTGCCGCCTATCATCTCGTGAAGGTTGCAGAGGGCTCCGCTCTGGCCGGTCTGGAGTCAACGCCCAAAGTGTGGGATTTGGCTGCCGGCGCCGTGATCCTGGCCGAAGCCGGCGCACAGCTTGCCTTGATGGACGGTGGAGACGTTTTTCCGCTCCCGCCGGAGAAACGTGATTTTGGGAAGCAGGCCTTCCCCGTGATGACAGCGGCAAACTCGGCGATGCGGGCGCACATTGTTTGTTTGCTTGCGAAATAGGGATTAATGATCTATTTATGACTACGCGAAATAAAGCATACACAACCATTTTCAAAACCGACGATTACGGCTCCACAGAGGTCGGTTATCTGGACGAGAACGGACAGATCTTTCGCCGCCACTCCGGCGCTGCACCGGTCGGCTATGTGAATGAAGCCGGCCGTGTCTTCCGCTTCACGGCCCACGACGAACGGGAGTTGGGGCGAGTAGATGCTACCGGCGCCGTCTACTCCCACGGTCTCTTCGAAGGCGGCGCACTGGGCTGGCTCGAAGCGGATGGTGTCGTCATGCAAGGTGGCTTGATTCTGGGCGAAGAAGAAGTCGGCCGCGTGGAAGGTCCCAACGGCCGGTCCGCTGCTGCCGCCCTGCTGCTCCTCTTCCTCCCCGACCAGGCCGAAGCCAATCGGCGCGCCCAACGATAACGCGTCATGCCGCATATCACAACACCCCGCCTGCGCTTCCATTACCGCACCCACGGAGATCCAGATGGACTCCCTATGCTGCTCCTGCACGGCAGCTTTGCGTCCAGTCGATGGTGGCACTACCTGCTGGAACTGATGCCGGACGAGATCTTCGTCGTTGCACCCGATCTCCGGGGAGCGGGCGCAACGGACAAGCCGGACGAGGGCTATGCCATCGCCGACCTGGCCGAGGATGTCGACGCGCTCGTGCAAGCCCTCGACCTTCACGACATCGATCTGGTCGGGCACTCCAGCGGCGGCGCCGTGGCGCTTGAGTATGCCCTGAACCACCCCGAACGCGTTGCCACGCTCTCCCTCATTGCCCCGCCCTCGCCGGAAGGTGTTTTCACGCCTCTGGAAGGTATCATGCTCTTGCAGCAGATGCGTACTGACCGCAGTTTGTTGACCAGTGGATTGGCGGCCATGATGCCCACCTTTGCGGGTGTGCCTCCGGCCAGCGACGTCGAGGCCGGACAATTCTTCATGCAGTTGGTAGATGACGCCGCAGCCCAAGCGCCGGCGGCCTTCACCGAAATCGCCGTCTCGCTGGGTTCATGGAATCGCTTCGTCGAAGCAGGCCAACTAACGTTGCCGACGCTGCTCATTTGGGGAGATCAAGACGGAATCATTGACAAGGATGCCATGCGGCACACGCTGCTGGCTATCCCGGGCGCAGCCAATCTGGAAATCTTGCGTGGCGTCGGCCACAGTCCCATGATCGAAGCCCCCCTCCGGCTGGCCGAGCGCATCATCAATTTCATCACCGAAGACTACGGCGGTTTCGACCAGATTCGAAACCAGGCCTACGACTGATTCCCCACTGCCACTCGTGGGCTTTTTTACCTACTTGACAAGGTACATGCCCCGTGATATTCTTTGCGCAGACGTGTGCTCAGCGGCGGGTCGTGCTTCCCCATGCGCCAAGAGCGCAGGTTTTCAAGCAACAGTGTCGAATGCAAATTGAAGAATCCGATTCCCGGACAAATGCCCCCGTAGACGACGGTGATGTAGGTGAGCATAACGCCTATCTCTTCTGCGTATTGGCATGCGCCGGACACGTGGATGATGCAGTCAGTGGCCACACGTAAGCGCGTTTCAATTAAGGATATCGCAGAGGCGGCCGGCGTCAGCCACCCGACCGTCAGCCGCGCGCTGCGCGGCCAGGGGCGTATGTCTGATGAGACGCGAACGCGAATTGTTGAAATTGCGCAGGAGTTGGGCTATACGCCGTCTTTGGTCGCCCGAGGATTGGTCACCCAGCAGAGTTTCACCATCGGCCTGGTCGTCACGAATTTCGCCGATCCGTTCTACTCGGGATTGGCCCAGGGGCTGGAGGCAGAAGCGCGCAAGCACAAATACAGCCTCTTTCTGGCGAGCACCGAAAACGATCCCGAGCAGGAAATGGAGGTTGCCCGCAGCTTCCACGGCCGGCAAGTCGACGGCATCGTGGTTGCATCCAGCCGCATGGGCAACCGTTATGCGGAATTGTTGGAGGAGACCGGCATTCCCATTGTCATGGTGAATACCCATGCTGAAAGCAGCAAATTGCACGCCGTCTACCACGATGACTACGGCGGCGCGCGCATGGTGGCTGAGTATTTACTGACACAGGGACATAAGCGCATCGCTTTTTTGGGCAACCAGCGGGCGGGCCGTGCCCAAACCGAGCGCCATCGCGGGTGGCACGATGCCATGGCCGGAGCAGGCCGGACCATAGAGGTCCTGGCTTTTGGCGCCACAGGCCGCTTTAGCGGCGGCATCGATGGAGCCGAAGCAGTGCTTGCCCAGGGGGCCACACGCTGGAACGCCCCGCCTGATGCAGTCTGCTGCTACAACGATACCATGGCCATTGGTCTCATGTGGGCGTTGCGTCAGCGCGGCTTTCGCATCCCGGAAGAGATTGCCATCACCGGGTTTGATGACATTGACGTGGCGACCTACCTCTACCCCGGTCTGACCACGCTGCGCCAACCGAGGTTTCAGTTGGGCGCCGAAGCCATGCGCATCCTCCTGCGTGTGATCAAGGAGCAGAACAGCGGTCCGCCGCTCTCAATCACCCTGGCCGGCGAACTCGTCATACGCGAATCGGCCTAAGCAAGAGTCTACAAATGATGCAATATACGAGCGAGAATATCCTCATCCATCCCCAACTTGATGCCGAGCAGGCTGGTCTGATCTTATCGGTCACGCCGGAGGAAGCCGGCTGGACGTACATTCATTTTCAGGTGCGCCGCTTGCCGGCAGGCGACCAGTGGTCCTTTGATACAGGCGAGCACGAACTGGCGCTGGTCAATCTGACCGGCCAATACCGGGTGGATTCAAATCGCGGGAGCTGGACGGGGATCGGCGGCCGCGAGTCAGTCTTTGCCGGTGCGGCCCACGCGCTCTACCTGCCCCGCCGGATCGAGTTCACCGTCACGGCCGAAAAAGCCGGGGATTTTGCCGTCACATGGGTCGCCACCGACGAGGACCACGACCCGTGGCTCATCCGTCCGGAAGAGGTGCCCGTGTCGGTGCGGGGCGGTGACAATGTAAGTCGTCAGATCAATGATCTGCTGCCGCCCGGATCGCCGGTGCACCGGCTCGTCCTGGTAGAAGTGTATACGCCCAGCGGCAATTGGAGCAGCTATCCGCCCCACAAGCATGATGTGCACATCGAAGACGCAGACGGCGCCTTGATTGAAGCCGATCTGGAAGAAGTCTACTTCTACAAGATCGACAAGCCCGGCGGCTATGCCTATCAGCGTGTGTACACGGACGAGCGTTCACCGCTCCATCAGGCAGGCCTGCCGATTGACGCCCTTGTGCGAGCCGAGGACAACTGCGCCGTACTGGTGCCAGAGGGGTACCACCCCGTGGTCAGCGCGCCGGGCTACACGACCTATTACCTGAACGTCCTTGCCGGCAGCGCCCAAAGCCTGGCCAACCAGGACGATCCGCGCTACGCCTGGGTGAAAGAAGCGTATGCGGGAGTGGATGCGCGCTTGCCGTTGTATTGAAGAAGATCAAAGACTGAAGATGAAAGACTGAAGATGGCTACAAATCCTGATCGCACCTACGACACGCTCCATATGGGGCGCTCCTCCATCGATTTGTACAGCAACGATGTGGGGACGCCCTTCGAGGAGATTACCAGTTTTGCCGCATACGTGGGGGGCTCACCGACCAATATCAGCGTGGGCGCGCGACGGCTCGGGTTACGCAGCGCGCTGCTGACCGGCCTCGGAGAAGATCCCGTTGGTGACTTTATTCTGGCATTTCTGGAGAAAGAGGGAGTCGAAACCAAGTTCAGCCCGCGCAAGCCGGGCCATCGGACCAGCGCCGTTGTGTTGGGCATCGAGCCGCCGGACAAGTTCCCTCTGGTCTACTACCGGGACAACTGCGCCGACATCGAGCTGACTATCGACGATGTTCTGGCCGCGCCGGTGGCCGACAGCAAGGTGCTCCAGTTCGCCGGCACCAACCTGAGCAAGGATCCCAGCCGCAGCGCGACGCTCTTTGCGGCAGAGTTGGCACAGCGCGTCGGCACGGACGTGGTGCTCGACGTAGATTTTCGGCCTGACCAATGGCACGATCCTCGGGCGTTTGGCGTGGCCATCCGCAGCGTGCTGCCCAATGTGGACATTGTCATCGCGACGGAGGATGAGATCAACGCCGCCCTGCTGGCCGATCCCAATCAGATGAAGCTCACCCATTCCCAGGTTTCCGATACCAAAGTCAGCGGCGATACCGGTGAGAATATTGCCCGCATGCTGGCCATGGGCCCCAAGGCCGTCGTCGAGAAAGTCGGAGCGGAGGGTGCGCGCATCCACCTGGCCGGCGGAGAAGTCATCGATGCGCCTGGCTATCCAGTCGAGATCTACAACATTTTGGGCGCAGGCGATGCATTCGGTGCAGGATTTTTGTATGGCTACACGAAAGGATGGGGGTGGCGCAAGGCGGCGCGGCTGGGCAATGCCTGCGGCGCGATTGTGGTCACCAAGCACGGCTGCGCCAATTTCACGCCTACTTTCGAGGAAGTAATGGCCTTTGTCAACGCCCGCGACGGGCTGGAGTAAATCACCATGGCAACGATCAAAGACGATCGACCCAAGCTGGATGAGGCAACAAAGATGAATGTTCAAATCGCCACCGCGCCGGTCTCATGGGGCGTCCTGATGAAGGACACGCCCAATGTTCCGCCGTATGAAACGGTACTGGATCAGATTCAAGCCGCCGGTTATACCGGTACAGAACTGGGACCCTACGGCTATCTTCCCTTCGACAAAGTGCGACTGCGCGCGGAACTGGAGAAGCGTGGGCTGACCCTCACCTCGGCTTTCACAATTTTCAGTTTTATCCGGGGAATAGGGCACGAAGAAATCTATCGCGAAGCTCTGGAAACGGTCGATGTCCTGGCCGCCATGGAGTGTCGCTATGTCGTCCTCTCTGACGCGCTCTTCGTCGATCCGAACCGGGCGCGTCGGGCCGGACGCGTGCGGCCGGAGGATTCGCTGGACATGGCGGCCTGGGACCGGGCCGCCCGCCATGTCGATGACTTTGCCAGATTGATCTTCGAAGAGCACGGCATGCGCTCCGTCATTCATCCCCATGTCGGCAGCTTCGTCGAGACCCCGGCAGAAATCGACGCTGTGCTTGAACGCACCGACCCGACCCGCGTCGGCCTCTGCTTCGACATGGCTCACATCGCCTATGGTGGCGGCGATCCGGTGAGTGTGTTGCGCAAATGGGGCGAGCGCACGTGGTACATGCACATCAAAGAGTGCGACAACGCCGCCCGGGACCGGGTTCTCGCCCGCGAAGGCGACTATTTCGACGGCGTCGAATCGGGGGTCTTCCCGGAGCTGGGCCAGGGGACCATCGACTGGCGGGCCATTGCCGCTGCCCTTGAGGACATCGGCTACACGGGCTGGGGCGTGGTCGAGCAGGACATCTTGCCCGATTCCGGCATCGATGCCTTGGCCTGCGCCGTGCGCAATCGCGCGTTTCTGCGCGACAGACTTGGTTGGTAACGGCTCGCTCTAAAGGCGATTCGTTGATCAATAATGGAGGATTTTCCCAAGCTGTTTCATCTGTTTACCGACAAGGAGGCAAACACATGACTCGTCGAACGCGATTCTTCGGAATCATCGTACTGGCCATCCTGGCCATGGTCTTTGCGGCCTGCGCGCCGGGGCCTGCGCCCGAGGCCGCCGCCCCGGCCGAGGAAGCCGCCGCCCCGGAACAAGCCCAGGTCGCCCAGTCCGGGTTGACCTTCGGCGTCGCCCACCACGCCAATCCCGGCGACTCCTTCTGGGGCGTCGTTGAGCGGGGTGCGGCCGATGCCGGCGCGGCCATGGGCGCCGAGGTTCTGATCGGCGGCAGCGGTGACCCGACCGAGCAGGCTCAGCTCATCGAGAGCTACACGACCACGGGCGTGGACGGCATCGTCGTCTCCCTGGCCAATCCGGACGCCTTGCGTGACGCCATTGCCGCCGCAGTCGATGCCGGCATTCCGGTCATCACCATGAACTCTGGTGTCGATCAATGGAAGGACCTGGGCGCCATCAATCACGTCGGCCAAACCGAGTTTGTGGCCGGTCAGGGCGCGGGCGAAAAGCTCACCGAAGCCGGCGCCGCCAAGGTGCTCTGCGTCCAGCATGAGGAAGGCAACGTCGGCCTGGAAGAACGCTGCAGCGGCTTGGAAGACACCTTCGGCGGCGAAGTTGAGCGTTTCAACGTGGCCACCACCGGCACGGCCGACATCGCCGGCACCGAGGCCAGCATTCAGGACAAGCTGATCTCCGACAGCAGCATTGATGCCATTCTGGCCCTGAACCCGGACATCGCAATTGCCGCCCGCAACGCCATTGCCGCGGCAGGTGTCGAAGTCCAGATGGCCACCTTCGATCTGAGCCCGGATGTACTGAGCGCGATCGAGGCGGGCGAGATTCTCTTTGCCATCGACCAGCAGCAATACCTCCAGGGCTACCTGCCCATCGTCTTCCTGCACCTTTACAACACCAATGCCAATGTCGTTGGCGGCGGGCTGCCGGTGCTAACCGGTCCGGGCTTTGTGGATGCAAGCAACGCCGCGGACGTGAAGGCGCTGGCCGATGCGGGGACCCGGTAGGAACGGGGGAAGCCAATGCCAAGGCCATGGCTAAACTGAGGCTGAGGCTAAGAGATAGGGGAAGTTAGGGCGGGCGAGAAATGAGAGCGCAGGCCCGAAGTTGAGATCGGGAGCTGCTCTCGTTTCTCGCTCCATTTCAGGGAAGGAGCACCTATGGCGAGTGGAACCGTGCCTGTCGCCCGGCAGGACGAGCGCATGGCCGATGTCGGCATTGTTCGCCGTCTGCTGCGGCGGCCCGAGATCGGCGCCTTGCTGGGCGCGTTGGCCGTCTACATCTTTTTCGCAATCGTCACGCCCGAAAACTGGCTAAGCATCGGCGGCGTTGCCCGTTTTCTCGACCCCTCATCCACCCTGGGGATCATGGCCGTCGCGGTCGCGCTCTTGATGATCGGCGGAGAGTTTGATCTATCGGCCGGCACCATGACCGGCTCGACCGGACTTATCTTTGGCATCCTGGCCGTTGAATTCGGCATGAACATCTGGCTTGCCATGGGCGCCGCGCTGGTCTTTGCATTGGCCGTCGGCTTTATAAACGGCTACTTGGTTATCAAGACAGGGCTGCCCAGCTTCATCATTACCCTGGGTACCTTCTTTATCCTGCGCGGCATCAATATCGGCTTCACCCGCTTGATTACCGATGAGGTGCGCGTGGCCGGCATCGACCAGGCAGCCCAATTCGAGTTGGCCCGCAACATCTTCAACACGGAATTTCAGTTCCTGGGCGAGACCTTTCGCACGTCGATTCTCTGGTGGATCGCGATTACGCTCTTCGCCACATGGCTGCTCCAGCGCACCCGGTTCGGCAATTGGATCTTTGCCGTGGGCGGCGATGCCAATGCCGCGCGCAGCGTGGGCGTACCGG
>CAYZLP010000117.1:4806-9961 GCA_964478635.1 uncultured Caldilineaceae bacterium | reverse complement strand
GTAGGTAACAGATGCAGAAAACGAGGATGTAATGGATTTTTGGGAAAACAGCTCTACCGTAGTCAAAGCGGCAATTGTCGGCATTGCAGCATTGGTCTTCCTGATTCTCATCTCATTGATTGCGAATCTGGGTGGCCAGCAGCCACCTGCCGGTGCGCCGGAAGAACTGACGCCGGTTTCAACGGTGACGGTTGAAGCGCCGACAGTGCAACCGCCCACAGCCGTTCCAGGCGATCCGACCGTCACCGCAACCAATACGGTCAACGTCCGGGGCGGGCCGGGAACAAACTACCCCACCGTTGGCATGCTGCTGGCCGGACAAACGGCCACGGCAATCGGCCGCAACGCCGACAGCAGCTGGTGGGCAATCGACTTCCCGGGTCAGCCGTCAGGCCAGGGCTGGGTTTCGGCTGATTTTGTAACGGCAGCCAATACGGAGAATAGCCCTGTCATCTCGGCGCCACCGGTGCCGACGCCAACGCAAGGTCCTCCCGTGGCCATCACGGCCTGGCGGGGCGAATACTTCTCCAATCGCAATCTGCAGGGAGAGCCAGTCGTCGTCCGCAACGATGAACGGATTCAGTTTAACTGGGCGAATCAGCCCCCGGCAGAAGGCATGCCCGCCACCAACTGGTCGGCGCGCTGGACCATCAGCCGAAATCTGCCTGCAGGCACCTATCGCTTCACGATCTGGGTAGATGACGGCGTGCGGCTCTTTGTAGACGATCAGTTGATTATCGATGCCTGGGAAGCGGGTCCGGCCCGCAACTTCACGGCCGACGTGAATCTGGCCGCCGGCGCCCACAACGCGCGCGTTGAGTATTTCCAGGGCGATGGCGACGCGATCATGCAGTTGGGAATCAGCTACGTCGAGGGGTATCCGGACTGGCGTGCCGAGTACTTCAGCAACCTCACGCTCTCCGAGCCAGCCACGGTTATCCGCAACGAGACGGAGATCAACCATGACTGGGGCGCGGCGGCCCCTGCTTCCGGCGTACCGGCCGATAACTGGTCCGCGCGCTGGACACGCAGCTACGACCTGCCGGCCGGCGAGTATACCATTGCCGCCGATGTCCAGGGCGGTCTGCGCTTCTGGTTGAATGATCGTCTGCTCATCGACAGCTGGAACGAGCAGAGCGCACGCCAGCTCTCCGCCGATACGGGCCCCCTGAATGCCGGACGCTACACCATGCGCGTCGAGTACGTCAAGACGACGGGCAACGGGCGCCTGGTGATTACGGGCAGCGAGACCGATGGAGATCCCATTCCACCCAGGGCCGTCATCCAAGGGCCCAGTCGAGGCCAGGTTGGTGAAGCAGTGACATTCTCGGCCGCCGGATCGGAGGTGGCAGCAGGCAGTCACATCAGCCAGGTTTCCTGGGACTTCGGCGACGGCACCACTGGCCGCGGCAATGCGGTAGAACACACCTATACCGAGCCCGGCATCTACAATGTGGCGCTCATGCTTGTCGACGACAAAGGCTTGAGCGACGAAACGGCCCAGCAGATCCGCATTACGGCAGCCGACGCTACGCCCGAGCCGCCCAGCCCGCCGGTCGCCGTAATCGATGCGCCCGCCCAGGGCCAGGTAGGCCAACCGGTCACCTTCTATGCGGGCAATTCCCAGTCGGTGAATCCGCTGATCAGCTACGCCTGGAACTTTGGCGACGGCACCGTAGCCGACGGCGTGAGCGTGCAGAAGCGCTACGACGCAGCCGGCGCCTTTACCGTCAACCTGACCGTTATCGACGATCAGGGACTGCGCAGCGATGCCCAGCACCAGATAACGGTTCAAGATGGCGCAGCCACGGCCGTGCCCACGCCGGCCCCGACTGAAGAGCCGGAACCGACCGCAGAGCCCACCGCCGAACCGGAACCGACCACGGAGCCGACTGCGGAGCCGGAGCCCACAGATGAACCGGGCGACGGCGCCGAGACGCCGCCGGATTCACCCGTGATCGTAACCGTCGACGGTACGCCCGTTCAGCCTCAGGTAGTCGACGGCGTGCCGACGCTGGAGGTCGGCGCCAATCAGATAATCCAGGTCGACGCCAGCGGGCCGGCAGCGAGCAATCCCGATCTCGCCTTCACGTGGGACATGGGTGACGGCAGCGCGCCTCTGACCGGTGCAGTCGTCCAGCACAGCTATGGGGAGCCTGGCACGTACACGGTGCAGGTTGATGTGGACAACGGCCAAGAGACTGCCACGACCGTCTGGCAGGTACTCGTTACAGAGTAGGCATCATGCGGTCGGCGCCACCGGCCTGAAAAATCCGGCTACCGGTGCTGAGCCCAATCGAAGCATTCACGCCGATCTGTGATGATGCGTAGAACCGGCGTCCCCGGGACTTTTGACAAGTCCCGGGGACGCCGGTTTTTGTTGGCTGGTGAGCTTTTCTTTCGGCTGCAGTACTGGAGGGTTATGCTTCGGCAGCGCTTTGGCGCGCGAGTTGACGGGCTTGGGCCATCCAGCGCTCATAGTTCACCAGTCGCCAACCTGCGGGACCAATAATCTCTTTGAGTTGGGCTTCAGTTAGCTCACTCAAAGCCTTGAAGTCAGTCACACCGGCCATTTCCAGCCGGGCGGCGAAGCTCGGTCCAATGCCTTTGAGCTGCTCCAAATCCGACGGTGGTCGATCACCCTGGGTGAGGCGAGCGTAGGCCTTGGCCTGCTCGATCCAACGGGCGTAGTCTGACAGGCGCCCCTTGCCGAGTATATCTTCCAACTGCTCGGGGGAACTGGCGGCAAGATCCTCGAATGACCTGATATTGGCCGCCCGGAGACGCTTGGCGTAGATGGGCCCAATACCCTTGATCTCCTCCAATCGATCCGGGAGCAGATCGCGCTGCGTGATCTTCGCGAACTGCTTCGCCTGCTCGATCCAATCAACCAGATTGAGCCTCTGCCAATTCATAACGTCCAGGATGTGAGCAAGCTGCTCGGGCGTCGCTGCGGCAAGCTGCCCGTAGGTCTCTATGCCGGCCGCGAAGAGTCGCTGCTCGTAAACGGGACCGATGCCCTCTATCTGCTCCAAATCGTCCCGGGCAATAAAGCTGCGCGCGGCGCCTGCAAAGCGAGCCTTGTTTAGCTCTGCCTGCAGGGCATCCCGCTCAAAGCGCAGCGATTCGACTTCTTGCCGCAAGCGCGCTGCAGCTGTCTTTTCCGCGCCCGCAGTTCCGGCCCCCAGATCGACGGTCGCGGCGGCGCGCGTGCCGGTTAGATTCGTCTGGGCTGCGTCGAGCCGCGCCCGCAGGTCATCCCGTTCCTGGCGCACGGTTGCGGTCTCCGTCCTGGCGGCATTGAGCTGCGCCTGCAGCTTGGAGACCTGAGAGCGGAACGCATCCACGCGCGCGAGCTGGGCCTCGGCTTCCGCCAACTCCTGCCGCAACTGCGCATCGCTTGCGTAGACCTTTTTGACGTTGCGGCGCCAGAAAAGCCAGTCGATAATCCACTCGATCAGCCAACCGACGAAGACGCCAAGCAGAAAGACAATCCATATATTCATTGCTGCAACTCCCATCGCTGGAGAGAGGATCGATAGCCCCTGCCTGTATTAAAACAGAGCGACAGCCCATCCGGCAAACCTGACCACCTTCATCTTTGACGCGACATCGCAAAGATTGTAGTCAAGCTTTTGTCCAACTTTTGTTTCTACATGATATACTGCCCACGGAAAAGAAAATAGACCGTGATTCACTGCACCCGGATGAGAAAGAGTGTCTTTGCCATGACTGATTGTGATGTCCTGATCGTTGGCGCCGGTCATAATGCCCTTGTCTGTGCCGGTTATCTAGCCAAAGCCGGCTACAAAGTCATCATGTTGGAACGGCGTCACAAGGTAGGCGGCGCAGTCGTGACCGAAGAGATCGTGCCCGGTTTTCACTTCGACCTGGGCGGCTCGGCCCATATCTTGATCAACCATACCCCCATCGTCGAAGATCTGAACCTGACCCGCTACGGTCTGGAATATATCGATATCGATCCGCTCTTTTTCGCCCCGTTTCCGGATGGCAGTCATGTGACGATCTGGCGCGACATCGACCGGACGTGCGAGAGCATTGCCGCGATTTCGCCCGTCGACGCGGAGAATTACCGGACCTTCATCCAGACGTGGCAGCCGATGGCTGAAGGCATGGTACGCAGTTTTCTGGAACCGCCAACCGCCGGCAATCTGGTTCGCAACCTAGTGATGAAGACGGCCGGCGGGTCGGACCGTTTCGGCCAGCTCAGCGACATCCTGCACGGCTATGGTCAGGTGCTGCGCCAGAGTTTCCACGATCCGCGCATACAGGCGGTCATCGGCTGGATGGCCGCCCAGTCGGGGCCACCGCCCGGCGAACCGCTCTCGTCACCTTTCGCCCTCTGGCATCCCATGTATCATGTCAGCGGCATGCGGCGGCCCAAGGGCGGATCGGGCATGTTGACCCAGGCTCTGGCCCGCATGGTGCAGGCCCATGGCGGCCATATCATTGCCGGAGCGCCTGTCGCACGCATACTGACCCAGAACGGCCGGGCCATCGGCGCGGAAACGACCGGTGGTATGCGCATCACGGCGCGGACGGTTGTGTCGGGCGCCCATATCCACACGACCATGGCCCTGCTGGAAGACGCCGCCATGTCCGACCAAAGCCGTCGACTGGCCCAGGCTTCCCGCATCGGCAATGGGTTCGGCATGATTATCCGCTGCGCCATGCGTGAACTGCCCAATTACACAGCCCTACCGTCTCCCGAGGATGGCATGCCGGGTTATCAACACCGGGCCATCCAGTTCATCTGCCCGGACCTGGCTTATCTTGAACGGGCCTATGGGGACTTTCTGGGCGGCAAACCGTCCGACGATCCTGCCCTGATCGCGATGACATTCTCGGCCATCGACCCGACGCTGGCACCGCCGGACAAGCACACGCTCTTCATCTGGGGGCAGTATTATCCCTACGAACTTGCCTCAGGTGAATCATGGGATGACATCGGCAATCGCGTCGCCGATCGCATGTTGGAGAAACTGGCCGAATATGCCCCCAACGTGCAGGATGCCGTGATCGATCGGCTGGTGGAACATCCCCTCTACCTGGAGCGCGAGTTGGGCCTGCTGCGGGGCAATGTCATGCACCTGGAGATGTCTATCGATCAGATGTTCATGCTCAGACCCGCCAT
>CAYZLP010000117.1:0-4706 GCA_964478635.1 uncultured Caldilineaceae bacterium | reverse complement strand
TTGACGATTGTCTATCTAGTATCTGAATTGGAGCCTTGGACGCATATGACCTACTTCGGCTTTTTGGTTCGTTTTCTGGGAGTTCCGCTGCTCATTCTCGGTCTGCTGACCTGGTGGGACGCCCGCCAGGGACGGCGGTTGCCAGCCCCCTTTCGCACGTGGGCGCCGGGCTTCGTCATTCTTGCCCACGTCATCGTGGCGGTGGTCTATACGACGCCGTGGGACAACTACCTCGTGGCAACGAGCGTCTGGTGGTATGACCCGGCGCTGGTCACCGGCTGGGTCATCGGCTGGGTGCCGATTGAAGAATATACCTTTTTCGTCCTCCAAACCATCATGGTGGGTCTGCTCTGGCTTTTTCTGGCCAAGCGCCTCGTGCAGGACGACGATATGATGGGGTCCGTCGACCGCAGGCCCAAACTTCGCTATTGGTCTACGGGCATTGTCGGCATCGGCTGGCTCATGTCGGTCTGGCTGCTCTTTTCAGGCTGGCGACCGGGTACCTATCTTGCGCTCGAACTGGTCTGGGCTCTCCCACCGATCATGCTCCAACTGATTTTCGGGGCCGATATTCTCTGGCGCTACCGGGCACTGGTCTTCTGGACGCTGATTCCGTCGACGGTCTACCTGTGCATTGGCGACGCCATGGCAATCGGTTCGGGTACCTGGACCATCGATCCGGCCCAATCCACCGGCATCATGGTCGGCAATCTGCCCATAGAAGAGATCATCTTCTTTTTCGTTACGACCACATTGGTCGTGCTGGGCATGACGCTCGTGCTGGCCAAAGAGAGCCAGCAGCGTGCACCCCGTACAGTTCTGGCTTGGATGAAGCGTTTGGGCGGGAAACCCAAGACCGGGCAACTGGAGCCCAACGGATAGCAGCGGCATGAGCGTATCCTTACAGGCTTATCAAGGCCCCGAACACGAACCATTTGAATGGGAGAGCGCCAACGGCCACGCGGCGGTGCTCGTCCATGGCTTTCCCGGTACCCCGGCAGAAATGCGACCCGTCGCCGAGGTGTTGCATGCGTTGGGCTGGGCAACCCGCGGCGTGCTGCTGCCCGGATTCGGGCGTGAGTTTCCCGAGATCACCCGCCACACCCATGACGATTGGGCAAACGCCGTGGGCAAGGCAATCGCCGAACAGCGCCGCAACCACAAGTACGTCGTACTGGTCGGCAACTCGGTCGGTGCCGCGCTCGCCATGAAGGTCGCCGCCCAAGAAAAAGTGGATGGTCTGCTGCTCTTTGCACCTTTCTGGCGCGCCAACAATCGTCTGCTGGATGGCATCTTTCCCATTGCCCGCCATCTTTTCCCGGAGATCCGGCCCTTCAAGAAAGCCGACTTCGATGATCCCGAGTTTCGAAACGCGCTGGCACGCTTCTTGCCCGACGCCAACCTGGATGATCTCGAGACCCAGGCAGCCATTCGTGAACTGAGTCTGCCGGTTGACGTTTTGGGCCAGGTACGGGCTGCGGGACGCGCCGGGTATGACGCCGCTGCCGCCGTAACCGCGCCAACGACCATCATCCAGGGCGAGGAGGACGTGATCTCCCACCCCAAACTGACACGGTGCATTGCCGATCGGTTGGCCGGCCCGGTAACGCTTCATCTCGTCGCCGGTGATCATGAATTGACGCGCATGAACAACGGCGCTCAGACAGAAATCATCCATGCCGTGCAAGCCTTTGCCACAAGCCAAATGGCACGCCCGGTGCCCCATGCAGGAGAGCCTTTGCCATGAGTGCCCTTTCACTGCCCGGAGTTCCACGCCCGCGCCGCTGGGCGCTCCGCCCCTACCATTTCCTGATCGCCGGCTGGACGTTGACCATGATCGGCATCCCGATTCTACGCTGGGTGGCGGGCGATGCCGCGCTACCCTGGGCCGTCATGGTCTCCGTCATGCTGTTGGCCGCGGCGGTCCTCACAATTCTCTGGGCTGCATGGGGGGGCAAGCGGACGCTCATCACAGCTGCAATCGTCGCCGTCTCCGCCTGGGCAGTGGAATGGATCGGCAGCACGACGGGCATTCCCTTCGGTGACTACCACTACACCGACCGCCTGATTCCCCAGATCGGCCACGTTCCGGTCGTCATTCCCCTGGCCTGGCTCATGATGCTGCCGCCGGCGTGGGCAGTGGGCGCGGCCATCACCGGTCGATTTGGCGGCTGGCGCTTCGTGCTGGTCAGCGCACTGGCCTTTACTGCCTGGGATCTCTTTCTGGACCCGCAGATGGTTGACTGGGGCTTCTGGGTCTGGGATCAACCGGGCGGCTACTTCGGGATCCCGTGGGTCAACTTCGTAGGCTGGACGCTCAGCGCGGCATTGCTGACCGTCTTGGCCCGGCCGAAGGCGCTGCCGCTGCCGCCGCTTATCGCCATCTATGCCATCACCTGGGCACTGCAAAGCATCGGGCTGGCCTTCTTCTGGGGCATGCCCGGTCCGGCGCTGGTCGGCGCGGCGGCCATGGGCCTGTTTCTCTGGCTCGCCCGCATCGGCATGACGAAAAACCGGCCAACGCCAGCATCAACGTAACGGACGGTCGAGCATGCTTGAGGTTGGCCTCTTGACCTTGGCCGCATTCCTTTGCGGTTCTCTGCCCTTTTCCGTCTGGATCGGAAAGGGCATGCTGAGCAGCGACATTCGCGAGTACGGCGACAGCAACCCGGGTGCGACAAACGTGCTCCGGGCCGGTGGCAAAGGAGCGGCTGCGCTGGCGCTGGCGCTGGATTGGCTCAAGGGCACAATTCCTGTGGGCCTCGCTTATTTCGGTGCGCAGATAACCGGCTGGGGTCTGGTGCCCATCGCCATCGCACCCGTAGCCGGTCATGCATTCTCGCCCTTCCTGCGTTTCCAGGGTGGCAAAGCCGTGGCCGTGACCGCCGGCGTCTGGACCGCCCTGACCGCCTGGCAGGGGCCGACCGTGGGCGGCCTTATCCTCGGCCTGACTGCCCCCCTGGTCGGCGCCAACGGCTGGGCCGTGGTCTGCGCAATGACAGGCATGATGGCCTACCTGTGGTTCGCTCCGCCGGCGTGGAACGGCCTAATGGTGATACCGCAGCGGGAAATCATGCTGGCAATCTGGCTCGGCCAAATGGCCATTATTGTCTGGAAGCACCGGGCCGATTTTGGGCAGTCACCTTTGACCAAGCTTCGGAAGGGATCCTCCGCCGCATGAGCTTCTTCTTGCTTGTCGCCTGTTTTATCACGGGCGCCCTGCTCATCATGCTGCTCATCGCCGCTACCAATGCCCGTGCTTTCCCCCGGCTGCAAGTGGCGGAAAAGAGAGAGAAGGGTGACTGCGGGCGAATCTCCATTCTGGTCCCAGCCCGCAACGAAGCGCCCGTCATCGGCGTTGGCATTGCCCGGCTCCAACAGCAGACCTGTGCGGATTTCGAGCTCCTGATTCTCGACGACGGTTCAACGGATGGCACGGCCGAGATCGCCGCTGCAGCCGCATCGGGCGATAGCCGGGTGCAAGTGTTGACGGGCGCCCCATTACCGGGGGCGTGGCTTGGCAAACCATGGGCCTGCCATCAACTGAGTCAAGCCGCCGCGGGCCGCATCCTGATCTTCACCGATGCAGATGTTGTCTGGGAGCCGCAAGCTGTTGCTGCCGTGCTTGAGTTGATGGCCCAAAGCGACGCCGATCTGCTCTCCGTTTGGCCGACCCAGATTACGGTCACCTGGGGCGAACGGCTCATCGTGCCGCTCATGGCCATGGCAGTTTTGGCCTATCTGCCCCTGTCAATGGCCCACGACAAGCGCATGGTGCAGGCAGCGGCAGCGAATGGCCAGTGCCTCGCCTTTCGCCGTGTCGGGTACGATGCCAGTGGCGGTCACGCGGCGGTTGCCGGCAAAGTCGTCGAGGATATCGCCCTGGCCGAAGCCATCAAGCGGGCGGGGTACAATCTGCGCATGGCGGACGGCAACGGCCTGATTCGCTGCCGCATGTATTACAGCTGGTCGGAAGTTGTTAATGGCTACACGAAAAATATCCTGGCAGGCCATCGGAATTCGTTTCTGCTCCTCTCCCTCTCGACTGCCATTCACTTGCTGCTCTTTGTGGGCCCCTGGCTGTGGCTCATCGCCGGCTTCTTTCGGCCCGGCGCCGGCTGGCCGCTCTGGCCCCTTGCCTTGATGGGCCTGGGCATTGCGGTGCGCGCCCTCACCGCCTATGCAACCGGCCAGCGCACCCGCGACGCACTCCTCATTCCCCTCTCGGTCTTGCTCATGACCGGCATCGCCGCCAACGCCGTCTGGCAGCAGATCCGCTACGGCGGTTCCCCCTGGAAAGGTCGCATCGTGTCCGAACGCCCCCGGGCCGAAATCCGGCCAAGCAGCAACGAGAAAGGAGCCAACCATGGCTGAACGAACGGCTGCCGTGGTCGGGGCCGGCATCGGCGGACTCGCCACCGCGATTCGCCTGGCCGCCCGTAGCACGCGTGTCGTCATGATCGAGCAGAATGAGACCGTCGGCGGCAAGATGGGCCAGATCCACCGGGACGGATTTCGCTGGGACACGGGCCCCTCGGTCATTACCATGCGCCATGTTTTTGAAGATCTCTTTGCCACAGCCGGCAGAGAGTTGACCAACTACCTGACCCTGCTGCCGGTAGAGCCCCTGACACGCTACTTCTACCGTGACGGCGTCGTCCTTGACGCAACCCGGGATTTGCAGCGCATGGCCGAACAGATCGAAG
>CAYZLP010000116.1:4223-9972 GCA_964478635.1 uncultured Caldilineaceae bacterium | reverse complement strand
TGCTGAATGGCGGCGGAATCGGGCAGGAAGAACTCCACGAACTTGACGTGAACGTAGATGTTGGGCACGTTGGCGTGGACCAAAATGTAGGTGAAGAGGGGAAGCAAGTCGTCTCCACTGACGATCAGCTCCTCCATCGGCTTCTTTCCCTTCCAGTGCCGCAAAATGCAGTCGCATATCTCCTTCGAAGTGTCCACCAGGATCTGTCCCTTCGCCAGCGGCGAGCGGTGCTCTCTGATCTGCCCCGGTGCCTTCATCGCCCAATTGTAGGGCTCTTCAGTCTTGGTGGCGTGCCGTTCCTGCTCAGATCCGCCGGCAGCAGCGAAGGGAAGAAGCCAAAAGTCTTGCTTTACCCCGAGGTCGCCCAGAGTGATGTCCCGAAACTCGTCGATCACGCCGGTCAAGTCAGGGGAGGCAGCGTAATGGGTATGGGGGGCAAAAAATGAGACCGGGCTGTAGCCCCAATAGTTCGTTAGCTTCGACGGTGCATCATCCGGGTCGAAATGGAAGATCGGCAGCAGTTCGACTGCCGTAATGCCCAGCTCCTGCAAATATGGGATCTTTTCGATGAGGCCGCGGTAAGTGCCCCGAATATCGGGCGCCAAGCCTGAAGATTCATGGCGGGTGAAGCCGCGCACGTGCATCTCGTAGACGATGGTCCGGTTGAAGGGATGGCGCAGAGGCGTGTCGCCTTCCCAGTCATAGCGAGAAAGATCGACGACCACACTCTTCATGGCCTGCGCGCAGTTGTCGCCGGGCCGGCAGGCAGCGCCGGGATCGTAGTTGCGCGTGGTTGCGATCAGGCGGCCGTAGGGATCGAGGAGAACCTTGTTCATGTCGAAACGCAGTCCCCGGGCCGGTTCCATGGGGCCATAGAAGCGATAGCCGTAGATCTGTCCGGCCTCAACCCCGGGAACGAAAACGTGCCAGTAGTGAAACGTGCGGTTCTCGTTGGGATCGAGTTTGATTACCCGGGCCGGACGGCCCGCGTCGACATGATCGAAAAGGAGCAATTCGACGGCCAGTGCCGTACGCGAATAGACCGCGAAGTTGGCGCCACCGGGCAGCAGCGTCGCACCCAGCGGATAGCTTGTTCCGGGAAGGCAGTTGCGTCTTGTGGTGGCGCTTTGGGCCAGCCGGGACTTAAATGGTTGCATAGTCGGAAGTGATTCCTATAAAGGACAGAGGCGTCATTGCCATGCGGATGCGTCATCCAGCCTTGCCCGCTGATCGTCCGTCAGGATGAGATCGACCGCAGCCAGGCTACCGGCAAGCTGCTCAGCGGAATTCGCGCCGATGATCGGCGCCGTGACGCCCGGACGGGCAAGAAGCCATGCCAGCGCGACTGAGGCGGGCGAGACGCCTTCCTCGTTGGCCACCTGCTGCACGGCGTCCAGGGTACGCCAACCGGCCTCATTGAAATAACGACTCCGCACGCTCTCCGACCGGGCGCCGGCAGGGGTATCGTCCGGAGTGTACTTTCCGGTCAGGAAGCCGCCGGCCAGCGGGCTGTAGGGCATGACGCCGAGTTCATAGGTAACGCAGACATCGGCCAGTTCCCGTTCGAATTCAGCCCGATGGACCAAATTGTAGTGAGGTTGGAGCGTCTCATAGCGCACCAGGTTCCGGGCGTCGCTCGTCCAGAGGGCTGCCATAAGGCGCCAGGCCGGGTGATTGCTGCAGCCGACATAGCGCACCTTTCCTTGCCCGACCAGGAGATCAAAAGCGGCCAATGTCTCCTCAACGGGCGTATCGACGTCATACCAGTGAGCCTGATAGAGGTCGATATAGTCCGTCTGCAGGCGCCGCAGGCTGTCCTCACAGGCCTTGATGATATGACCGCGGCTCAATCCCTCTCCGTTGGGGCCGTCCCACATGGGGCCCCGCACCTTGGTTGCCAGGACGATTTCATGGCGCGCGCGACGGGCGTGCAACCAGCGGCCGATGATCTCCTCACTTTCTCCGCCCTGATTGCCATCGACCCAGCGGCTGTACATATCGGCCGTGTCGAGAAAGTTTCCGCCCGCATCCGTAAACGCATCCATGATGCCGAAGGCCGTCTCTACATCGGCCGTCCAGCCCCACTGCATGGTCCCCAAACAGAGCGGCGAGACCTTGAGGCCGGTCCTGCCTAATCTGCGATATTCCATCTTCGCTCCTAGCTCAACCATTGTCCTGGCCGCTGCGCAAGACCCGGGCATCGTCGAGCCGTCGCGTAACCCGCCGCGCGTCGAGTTCCTCCAGTACGGCCTGGGCATACTTGCGGCTGGTGTCGAAGAGGTCGCGGGTCTCGGCCAGCGTGATTGCTCCGTTTTGCTCGATGTAGGCCACGATGGCATCGCGCATGGCCTGAAAATCCTGGTTACGCAGCAGTACTCCGCCGAAGCGGACGATCGTCCCCTGGTCAATCAACATTTCAAGCAGCGCCTCATCGCCGCCCAGGAGCCCCAGCGTATCCCCCAGGTTGGGCGGCGTATACGGCGTCGCCGCATAGGCAGCGAGCGTCGTCGCAACCGCTAGCTCCTGGCCGGCGGAGAGTTGAGGTGAGAAACCGGCCAGCCAAAGAAACGCATCATCGGTCTCGACCAGCGCCGCGGCCTCCGTCCGGGCCACGATCTCATTGAACACGCGCGGCGTAAGCTTCGTGCCGAAGGCGCCTTCCAGCCGAGTACGCACCTCACTCCGAGGCATGCCTTTCCTCAAGGGCGACTGGCGGTGATACGCGTCCAGCAGCGCAGTCAGGCGGTCGACAAGGCGCTGCCACTGGTCCAGGGAAAGAACTGCGGCGTTAGGGCCTTGGCCAAACGCAACCAGCGCCCCGGCTGCGGCCAAATCCCCATAGGCCGCCTCGGCGTCCCCCAGATCCAGCCCGCTTTGGGTCAATAAATCGGCTTGAGACATCAGTGGCCCACGGGCAAGGGTTTGCAGCAGCACCTCGTCGGGCGCACCCTGGGCCAGCGTTTCGAGGCGCGCAATGACGGTGGGATCAAAGCGTCGCCATCGTCGCCGAGGGTGGGGGCGCAACACCACGCCGCCCCCCAGAGTTGCGCTGGGAGAAGGTTGGCGGAGAATATAGCGATCACCCGGCGCCACGACAACGGGCCGCTCCAGGCGCAATTGGAGCCAGCCGGTCTCCCCCGGTCGAAGCTCCTCAACGCCAAGCACGCGTACCCGGGCCGGCACTTCGGCCGCGCCGGAAAAGAAATCGACGGCCGCGTTATGGGCCAGGCTCTTGGCGGCGTCGGCCAGCAGGCGGAAGGAGACGTCCACAAGCAACGTCGGGCGCAGGGTTCCCGGCTTCACCACCACGTCGCCCCGCCGAAGCTGGTCAGTGCCAACGCCGGTGAGATTGATGGCCAGGCGACTGCCCGGTTCCCCCCGTTCGATGGGCTGCTTGTGGGTCTGCAGGCCGCGAATCCGTGCCGTCAACCCGGCGGGCAAAATCTCAACCGAATCGCCTACCGCCAGGTGTCCGTCACTCAGCGTGCCGGTGACAATGGTGCCGAAACCGCTCAGGCTGAAGATCCGGTCGATGGGCAATCGGGGGCGGGCCCGATCCCGGCGGGGCGCGAGGGCACCCAGCGTGTCGGCCAAAGTCGTGCGCAGTTCCTCAAGGCCCTGGCCTGTCCGTGCACTGACCCGGACAATGGGGATCTCCGCCAAATGGGTATGCTGTAGCAATTCGACAATATCCAACTCGATCAGTTCCAACCACTCGTCGTCCTCGACAAGGTCGGCTTTGGTCAGAGCGACCACGCCACGCGTCACGCCCAGCAGATTGAGAATCGCCAGGTGTTCGCGCGTTTGGGGCATCACGCCCTCATCCGCGGCCACGACGAGTACAGCAGCGTCAATACTGCCGACGCCGGCCAGCATATTCTTGATGAAATCGATGTGGCCGGGCACGTCTACGATCCCGACGCTCTCGACGCCATCGGCGGGTGCGCCTTCTACAGTCAAAGGGAGGTCCATCCAGGCGAAGCCGAGATCAATGGTCATGCCGCGCTGCTTTTCCTCTTGCAGCCGGTCGGGATCGATGCCGGAGAGCGCTTGGACGAGGGTCGATTTACCGTGGTCGACGTGACCTGCGGTGCCAATTACGCGCATTGAAATGCCGATCAAGCTTCCGGTTGATCGTCCATCGGGGTGGAGTTGAGGAAGATATGCGCCGACACGGCAATAAAGCCGTCGTGCCGGGTTTGATCGCGTCTATTGCCGTCCGTTGGCGACGCCCGACGAATCCCCGGAAACGATGCCGGTCGTCCGGCGCTGGCCGGCCTGGCTGGCGTAGAGTTCCGCATTGCGCTGGCGTCGCTGCCAGGCTTCTTCCATGGCTCGGACTTTATCATCGCGCTCACGCACGGAGGTCTCCAGGCCCTCCAGCCAAGATTGGGCGGTTCCCAAGAAATAGGTGCTGTAGCTCTCCTGCAGTTTCCAGAGATGCTGCAAAAGTGCGTCGTGGATTTCCAAATCATGTACCAGCGGCGGAAACTTCTCAACCAGCTCTGCATTGTATTTTTCCTGCTCTGCCCAGAGGTGTTCTTGGCGCAGTTCCGCCTTGCGGCGCCGTTTTTCATACTCTTCCCGAAATTCGTCCATCTCGCGTCGGATGCGTTCCTCGGCCAGCCGCTGAAGTTCCTGGACTTGACTCTGTTCGCGCAGGATGAGATCCTTGAATTCCTGAATTTCCTGGACCGAGCGGCGGGCAACATCCACCTGCTGGCCAAAGGCTTGAACCCGCTCGTGGGCTTGATTGACCAGTGTCTTCTGTTCTTCGATGGCCTCTTTCCAGCGGTTGATGGTCTGATCTCGCTCGACGATCGAACTGCGAACGGTCTCCATGAAATCAAGCTGTTGTTCGCGCAGGATATCGATCTGCGGGGGAAATTTCTCGATCTCGCCGGACGATTTGCGCACCGACTCTTCCAGGACGGGCAATCGCCCGGCGATGGCTTCGATGCGCTTGAAGAGTTCTACCGTCTCTTGCTGCAATTGAGCGATGCGTTTGGTGTCGCTCGTCCGCTGTTCCGCAAGGAAAGGAATCTGGCGGGTGCGTTCCTCGATCTCTTTGGCCAAACCACCCACCTGATTGCGCACGCCCATGATCAGTTCCGACAGGCGCTCATCCTCAATAGCGCGTAGCTCAATCGATTCTTCCACACGGCCGATCCGGGGAAGCTCGCGCCGGATTTCACTGATCTCGCGATTGAAAAGCTCCCGGTCGCTCATGCGTGTCCGCTCGACATCGCGTTGAATCTGGCCGATTTCTTCGTCACGCTGTTCTACCAGGGCGGTCACCTCGGTCTTGGTGTTCTGCAACGCGTTTTCAATCTGTTGAAAGCGCGCGAGTTGGCCTTGGGTCGCAGCCAGACGACCTTCGAGTTCCTGAATGCGGCGCGTCTGCTCGACGATATCAGAGGTCTGGCTCTCCAGCCGCTGCTGAAGCCGGGCGATTTCGGCTCGATCCCGGCGATGTTCCTCGTCGAGCCAGTTCACCATCTGCGCTAGTTGTGCGACATCCATCGGCGTTTCCTCTTCTCCCTCTCCCGAGAAACTCCCTGAGCTTTTCGTCGAAGCCGATATGGCCTTGACGCTATGCAAACTCAGAACGACGGTCCGCGCAACCACAATTGCACGTCTTTCCCTGATGGAAGAACGCCGTCGTTCGCTCTTCCATCCCTGGGGCATTATAGCATCAATCGCCAGTCCAACCAATCAATTCCGGGATCGGCAGAGCAATTCGCAGTTT
>CAYZLP010000116.1:0-4123 GCA_964478635.1 uncultured Caldilineaceae bacterium | reverse complement strand
CGCCAGTTCGAGAATTCCGGCAGGTTGCCTCAAGGTTTGACCAAAAGTGAATGCGACTGCTAGAATCTACGGCGTGCAGTAACTTTCATAGAACTTTGAAGCCCACGAGCGGTTGAATCCATCATCATGCAGATCGGCGTCGACGCGCGGTTAATGTATCATCAGCCGGCTGGCATCAGTCGTTACACATGGCATCTGCTGAACGCCATGGCCGACCTTGAAGCCCCCCATGATTTTACCATCTTCCAACATCGCAATCATCGCCCGCCCCTGATCCAACAGCACAATTTTTCGCGGGCGACGCTCTTTGCCCCTGTCCACAGCCGCATTGAGCAATACATGCTGCCGGTTGAGTTGATGCGCTACCCCCTTAACCTGCTGCACTCGCCGGACTTTATTCCACCGCTGCACTCGCCCATCCCGACCGTCATTACGGTTCACGACCTGGCCTTTCTGCATTGGCCCCATTTCGTCACCAAGGACAGCGCAGCGTATTACGGCCAGATCGATCGCGCGGTCGCCCACGCCCGGCACATCATCGTGCCCAGCGAGCACACCCGGGGCGACCTGATCGCCCAGCTCGGCGTCCCGGCCGACAAAGTGTCGGTCATTTACGAAGCGGCCGACCCAAGCTTCACCCCCCTGCCGGAAACCGAGACGCGCCGCGAAATGATGGAGAAGTTCGGGATACCCGAACAGTATGTGTTTTTCGTCGGCACCATCGAACCCCGCAAAAATCTGAACGGGCTGCTCCAGGCCTTCCGCATTCTGACGGATCGCTACAACGTCGATGACGTGGGTCTGGTCGTGGCCGGCAGCAAAGGATGGCTATACGAAGAAACTTTGGAAACTATCGAAACGCTGGACTTGACCCGGCGCACGCATCTTCTGGGTCGAGTGAGTGACGAGGAACTGCACAAGCTCTACGTGGGCGCCCGCTGCCACATTCATCCTGCCTATTACGAAGGCTTTGGCTTGCCGCCGCTGGAGGCCATGGCCTGCGGCACGCCGACCATTGTCAGCAACGTCAGCAGCCTGCCCGAAGTTGTCAGCGATGCTGCGCTCCTGGTCGACCCCCACGATTGGGAAGAGATTGCGGTCTCGCTCCATCGTCTCCTCACTGATGATGACCTGCACGGGGAGTTGCGCCGCATGGGCATTCAGCGGTCCAGGTGCTTCAGCTGGACCCAGGCGGCCGAGCAGACGCTGGCCGTTTACGATGCAGTGGCCATGGGTCAACCGGTGGTTGCGCCGGGGACAGATGAAACCGAACAGGCACCCACGATTTCGGCCACGCACCAGACACCTCAAACGTAACGCACAGTCATTTTCCAATCACCTGCCATGCAACTCCTCTTTCTGACGCCTCAGCTACCCTATCCGCCGCGTCAAGGTACGACTTTGCGCAATTTCAACCTGATCAAACAGCTGGCGCAACGACATACGATCGATTTGCTCTCCTTCATGGGCCCCGACGATGAACTGACACCGGACAGCGAACTCCACCGTCTTTGCCGCTACGTGGCCACTGCACCCCAGCCGCAGCGTTCCAGCAATCAGCGCGCGCGCGATACAGTGCTCTCGCCACAGCCCGACATGGCTTTGCGGCTGGCCAGCCCGGAAATGGCCAGCCTGGTGCGGGCTTGGGCCGGCGCCCAGCAATACGATATCGTGCAGGCCGAAGGCATCGAGATGGCCCAATACGGCATACTGGCTGCCCGGGTCCGCCCGGCCGGCGGAGCACCGCCGCAATTTGTCTTCGACAACCACAATTGCGAATACTTGCTGCAAAAGCGCAACGCCCTGACCGACCTGCGCCAGGTAAAACGGTTGGCCGCAGCCGGTTATAGTTTGATACAATGGCAGAAGCTGGCGCGCTATGAGGCTGCCGTCTGCCGCAATGCCGCTGCCGTCACCGTAGTGAGTCAGGCCGACGGCGATGCCCTGCGCCAAATTGTGCCCGAAATCCGGCCCGTGGTGGTGTCAAACGGCATTGACCTGAGCCAATACGAGCAGCCACCCGGCGCACCGGGCCCGGCGGAAGACCCGGCCACGCTCGTCTTCACCGGAAAAATGGATTACCGGCCCAATATTGATGCGGTACTCTGGTTCGGGCGAGACGTCCTGCCCTTAATCAGCGACGTCAATCCGGCAGTACGTTTTCAGATCGTGGGCATGAATCCCCATGCCCGTCTAGACGAATTGCGCGCAGTGCCGCAGATCGAGATTACCGGCGCGGTGGATGACGTCCGCCCGTATATCAACCGCGCGACGGTCTATGTCATTCCCATGCGGATTGGCGGCGGCACGCGCTTCAAAGCGCTGGAAGCCATGGCTTCGCGCAAGGCCATCGTGAGCACTTCACTTGGCATTGAGGGTATTGCGGTCGAGGATGGACGCGAGTTGCTGATCGCCGACGATCCGGTCAGCATGGCGGCCGCCATCCTACAGTTGCTCGATGAAGATGCAGCGGAACGGGCCCAGCTCGGCGCAGCCGGCTACCGTTTCGTGAGCGCAAACTATGCATGGGAACAGATCGTTCCGCGCCTGGAAACCGTGTACGAAGAACTCATGTCAATCGCATGAGCCACAAAAACCATTGCATACAATTCCAACCCCATTGTCTGAGGAGGCAACGATGACAAGCAAACCAGGTCTCCGTGTCGGGTTTATCGGGACAGGCTGGACGGAGCGCGTGCAGATTCCCACCTTTCGGCTGGGCGGTTTGACGGCACAAGCCATTGCATCGGGGCATGTCGAGAATGCCGAGCGCGTTGCGTCCGCGCTGGATATTCCAGAGGTGCATGCGTCATGGGAAGCGCTCATTGCATCGGAGAACGTGGACATTGTCAGCATCGTGACCCCGCCCGCCCTCCACCGCGAGATTGCGGTGGCAGCCCTCCAGGCAGGCAAGCACGTAATCTGTGAAAAGCCGACGGCCCTCAACATGGATGAAGCCGAAGCGATGCTCGCTGCAGCCCAGGCAGCGCCCCAGCAGATGGCAATTATCGATCACGAACTGCGTTTTCATCCGCAACGCCGCCAGATGCGTCAAATGATCAAGGACGGCACAGTTGGCACCATCATCAACGTGCGTCTGACCCGGTTGGGCCCGGATCGGCTTGACCGGGAACGGCCGTGGACCTGGTGGAGCGATGTCGAGCAAGGCGGCGGCATCCTCGGCGCGGTGGGAAGTCATCTGCTTGATTTGGCCCGCTGGATGTTTGGGCGGGTCGACATGCTAACGGCCCAAATGACGACCGGACACCTCTACCGCACCGATCCGGCCACCGGGGGCCAGCAGCGAGTGACGGCCGACGATCACGCCCAGCTCTTGCTGCGCTTTGCCAATGGCGCTCGGGGCGAGGTGACAGTCAGCAGCGTGACTGCCGGCGGCTACGGCATGACCGTCGAGGTCTACGGCACCGAGGGCGCGCTCATGCTCGACAATCAAGATCGTCTCTGGCGCATGGATGGCGAGGAGATGACGACCGGCAAATGGCAGCCGGTTCGAGTCATGGTGCCCAATACGGAACTGATCGAGCAGTTGCCCAATCAGGGCCCCTTTGGCGTGGGCTCCCTCTTCTTAGCGCAAACGCTGGCCATGTCCCTACCCATGGGCGAGGTGATGCTGCCCGATGCGGCCAGCTTCTACGACGGGCTGGTCGTACAGCGCATGCTCGACGCCGCCCACAAGGCGAATGCGGAACGCACGTGGGTGCGGCTGTAGGATAGACCACGGATTCAGCAGATCACGGCGGACCTGTCGTGAGCCTGTCGAACGATCACGCGGATTTTATTGCAGGTAATCCGTCTCAATCCGCCGTATCAGGCTTGTTCCGCGGTCCATCGGCAGTAAACTGCGACTTGAACCAAGCTTGACAGCTTAGGGCATCGGGCATATACTTTGGACAGTGTTGGCAACAGGAATTGTGCCGGCAGTGCGGCTATGGTGTAACGGTAACACTGATGCTTCCCAAGCATCCATTACGGGTTCGAATCCCGTTAGCCGCTCAATTTCACATGTCTTTGTGTCTGGATCTTTGTGTCTGATTTTTTTGTCGGAGCCAGAAACGCCCAAAACGTCCCGGTTTGAGCAAGCCTCACCGGGACGTTTGTCATG
>CAYZLP010000115.1:0-9974 GCA_964478635.1 uncultured Caldilineaceae bacterium | reverse complement strand
TGCGCCGTTTGTCATCTTCGAGAAACTCTGGAGGAAAATCCAATGCTGCATCGCCGTGGTATCCCGCTGCTCACGCGCACGATCATCGTGCTGCTCCTGGTAGGCCTCTTCCCCCTGCATGTTTCCCACGGTCAGGATGGCGCTTCCCCTGCGACGATTGCCGCGGTCGACGCCGCGCTGGGCACGGCCTTCACCTATCAGGGCACGCTCAAGCACGGCGGCCAGCCCGTGGACGGCGTCTGCACCTTCAAGCTCAGCCTATGGGACGCCGCGATCCAGGGCGCCATGCAGGGGGCGGAACAAACCATTGCCAACGTCAGCGTCCAGGCCGGCGCCTTTGCGCTGCAGGTCGATTTTGGCAACCAATTCACCGGCCCCGCACGCTGGCTGCAGACGAAGGTCCAATGCGCGGGCGAGGGGGAAGCCACGACCCTCAGCCCGCGCCAGCCGGTACATGCCGTGCCCTATGCCATGGGCCTGCGCCCGGGCGCGGTCATGCAAAGCGCCGCGCCCGGCAACGCCTTCTCCGTGGAGATTTCGGCGGCCAACAGCGCTGCCATCCACGGCAAGGCCACCGGCGCAGAGGGCGTCGGCGTTCTGGGCGAGAGTGCAACCTGGGCCGGCGTGTGGGGCGAAAGCCAGGGGGCCAGCGGCGTCGTCGGCATCTCGGCCGCCCAGTACAGCGGCGGCGTCTACGGTGAGAATACAGGACTCGGCAACGGCGTGATCGGCAAGGCGACGACGGCCAGCGGCGTCGTGGGCACGAGCAGCGGTGAGTTCAACGCCGGCGTCTACGGGCGCAATGACGGCGGCGGCTACGGCGTCTACGGCGAATCCGTCTATAGCGGCGGCGTTGTCGGCGAGAGCGAGCTGTGGGTGGGCGTCTACGGCGTCACCACCGGCATTCACGAGGAAGGCGCCACGCCCGAATTCGGCGGCGTCTTTGGTGAAGCCCATGGCTATGCGCCGGGCGTGCTGGCGACCTCCTCCAACGGCAGCGGCGTCTATACCACAGGCGAGCGGGGCGTGGAAGCCGTCGGCAAAAAGTGGGGCGTGCTGGCAAAATCGGCGGAGAGCACGGGCGTTGGCGTTTACGGCGGGCATACGGCGGATTCAGGGACCTACCCCGGCATCTTCGCCGAATCGAAATCGGGCGCCCAGCACGCAGTGGCGCTCTTGGCTCTCCTCCAGCACGAAAACCCGGGGCCCAGTTCCGCGGCGATCAAGGCCGTCAACCTGGGCAGCGGCGCCAGCGGGATCGGCGTCTGGGGCGAGCAGGAAGGAAGCGGCTACGGCGTCTACGGCAGAACGCCTTTCGGCGGCTATGGTGTCGTGGGCGAAAGCCCCAGCCCGGGCTATGCCGGCTATTTCATCGGCAACGTACATGTCACCGGAACCCTGTCCAAGGGCGGCGGCTCCTTCAAGATCGATCATCCGCTGGATCCGGCCAACAAATATCTCTCCCATTCCTTCGTCGAGTCGCCCGATATGATGAATATCTACAACGGCAACGTCGTCACCGATGCAGCCGGCTATGCCACCATCACGCTGCCCGACTACTTTGAAGCCCTGAACCGGGACTTCCGCTATCAGCTCACCGTCATCGGCCGCTTTGCCCAGGCCATCGTCGTCGACGAGATTCAAGGCAACCAGTTCCGCATTCAGACCGATGTACCTGGGGTCAAGGTCTCCTGGCAGGTCACGGGCATTCGCCACGATCCCTTTGCCGAGGCCAACCGCATCCCGGTGGAGGAAGAGAAGACCGGCGACGCCAGGGGGCGCTATCTCTATCCGGAAGTCTACGGTGAGGGTGCGCAAGCCGGCATCTGGTACGGTGCATCCGCCAATGCTCGAGCCATGGTGGACGATCCCGCGGCGGCCACGAACTTTGCGCCCCTGCAGGAGGCCGCAAAATGAAAAATGCCCTCCGATTCTTTCTGGTGAGCGTGCTTCTTTTGGTCAGCACGACGGTCGTCGCCCAGTCCGGCGGACCGTATGGGCTGACGGGGGCCGGCATTGTGACGGGCGCCGGTGCGATCGCGGGCGGCGCATACAGCCTGACCAACGTCATCGGCCAGCCGGAGGTCGGCATCGAGCAGAACGGCGGCGCATACTCACTCACGGGCGGGGTGGTGGACGCCGGCGCCTCGGGATCGCAGGCGGCGGGCGACCGGAGAGTCTTTCTTCCCCTGGTACAGCGTTGAGGACGCCGGTGGCGAAAGCCTGCTATAAACCGAAGAGGATGTCCACAAACGTGGCAGGCAAGACGATTCTTGTGCGCTGAATCTGGTTCAAAACCAGTAGGTGCGGATCGCCTGTCACCAGGTAGTCAACCTCATGCACCACGGCATAGGCCACGAGATAGTCGTCATCCCGGTCGGCGGTGTACTCCGGGAATGTGTCTGCCAGCTTTGCGGGCTTTATCGCCACAGTCAACAGGGTAGCGATGAATCGATCAACCAGGGCTTGAGATATGCGCTGGCTCAAGTAGGGTGATTTGGCAATACTGGTACGCAGTTCATCAAGCAGTTCATCAGGCGCCACTAGCTCAATATTCTCACCCAAACAGGCTTCGACCACGTTGGTAATGGTACGCGGCTGACCGGGGGCTAGCAGATAGCTGATCAATACGTTCGTGTCGAGGATCACTCTCATTGCTCAGCGTCTGCCAGCTCCTTGTCTTTCTCAAGGGTGCTTACGACGGCTTCTTCAGAGAAGCCGGCCGCTCGATAGACTTCCCTGGCATCAATTTCTGGGTTTTGCGCGGCGATTTGCCCGCGAATGGCTTGTAGCTCTGCCAGGGCCCGGCGTCCGGCTTCTTGCTTGCGCAGTTTCTCTAATTCTTCGTAAGCAGTATATGAGATCAACACGCCGGCCGGCTTGCCGCGCCGCTCGATAATTACGCCATCCCGATTTTCTTCAGCCCATTTTAAGATGGCTCCCAGTCGGGACTGGGCGTCACTGGCTGAGACTGTCCTGGTCATGATGAAATCCCTTTTTCTAGAATAAGATATATAACTAATTCTAGATTATAACACCCACCTCTTTACGGAACAACTGCGTGAATTGCGCCCCGCCGAAAATTGGCTCTTGCCTATTTTGAACAAATGTTCGATAATACATGCAATCCCGACTCGTCGCATTGGCATGACCTGGACAAGGAAAGGCAAGATCATGGCGCGGACCAGCGTGTACCTCAATTTCATGGGTGAAACGGAAGCGGCGTTCGAGTTCTACAGGCGGGTTTTTGGTACAGAGTATACTGCCTCGCTGCAGCGCATGCGCGACATGCCGGCAGGTCCTGGCCAGCCCCCGCTGCCCGAACATGAGCAAGACAAAGTCCTACATGTGGAGTTGCCGATCTTGGGCGGCCTGATTCTGATGGGCACCGACATGTTGGAATCCATGGGGCACAGCCTCGCGCGCGGCAACAACATCACACTCAACTTGGAACCCGATACCCGGGCTGAAACCGACCGGCTCTATGCGGCGCTGTCGGAGGATGGCGAAGCCAGCGTGCCTCTGCAGGAAATGTTCTGGGGCGGCTATTACGGCAGTTGCGTCGACCGCTACGGTGTACGCTGGATGTTCAATTGCGCTGCGGACGCATAGGCAGGAGGCCATCATGACCGAACAGAAAATTACGCCCCATCTTTGGTTCGCTACGGAAGCGGTGGCAGCCGCGCAGTTTTACAGCACCGTCTTTCCGGACTCGGAGGTCACCTTCATTTCGCAGATTCGCGACACGCCGTCCGGCGACACCGACATCGTGGGCTTCCGCATCATGGGCTACGGCTTCAGGGCCATCAGCGCCGGACCGATCTTCACCATCAATCCGTCCATCTCCTTTCACGCCCGATGCAAGACGGCGGAGGAGGTGGACGAGATCTGGGCCAAGCTCTCGCCCGGGGGCTTCGTGATGATGGAATTGGACGAATATCCCTTCAGCCGGCGCTACGGTTGGGTGCAGGACAAGTACGGCGTCTCGTGGCAGGTCATCTGTATGGAAGGTGATATCTCACAAAGGATCATGCCGGCGCTCATGTTTACCAACGACGTCTGCGGCCAGGCGGAAGAGGCGGTGAACTTCTACGCCTCCGTCTTCCCCGATGCTGCCGCCCAGATCCTCGCTCGCTACGAAGAGGGGGAGGAGCCCGACGTTGCGGGCACGGTGAAATATGCAGAGTTCACCCTGGCAGGCCAGGTATTCAGCGCGATGGACTCGGCATGGCCCCACGATTTCGCCTTCAATGAAGGGGTCTCCCTCATGGTCAGCTGTCGGGACCAGGAGGAAATCGACCATTTCTGGGCCAAGCTTTCCGCCGCGCCCGAAGCGGAACAGTGCGGGTGGCTCAAGGACCGCTACGGCGTCTCCTGGCAGATCGTACCGGAAAACATAGCGGAACTCCTCTCGCGGAATCCTGAAAAGACGACCCCCGTCATGCTGGAAATGAAGAAGATCGTCATTGAGGATCTGGTCCGGGCCGGAGCATAGCACCTGGCCGCGCAGAGCAAGCTTCGCAGCTCTGGTGCATTAGATGAGCCAAAGGGAGCTATCGGGAGGGGAGAACGCATTCGGGCGCAGTGCAGAGGCGGTCACGGAGAATTGATGGCCGCCGGATGCGCCACGAAATGGGGCGTCAAAGAGTGGGGGCGTTCCAACCCGTGGGCCTCCATCAGGGCGCTGTCCGCCATGATCTCTTTGGTTGGGCCCTCGGCCACAATGCGCCCCTCGTCCAGGACGAAGACGCGTTCGCAAACCTCGACGACCAGTTCCAGGTCGTGAGAAGAGACCAGGGTCGTGCCCGTCCCAGCCTGCAAATGGTTGATCAGACGCCGCCGGGCCCGGATGTCGAGGTTGGCGCTCGGTTCATCGTAAATGATGATCCGGGGATGCATGACCTGAATGCCGGCGATGGCGACCATCCGCTTCTGTCCGCCCGACAGGTGATGGGGCGGACGCTCGGCCAGGTCGGCGATCCCCATGCCGGCCAGGGTTTCATCCACGCGTCGCTCCACCTCCTCCCGCGCCAACCCCATGTTGAGCGGCCCGAAGGCCACGTCATCCCGGACGGAGGGGGAAAAGATCTGGTCGTCCGGATACTGGAAGACCAGGCCGACATCCGGATGAAAACTGCCCGGCTGTACCGCTTCCCCAAAAAGCTCTACGCTGCCCGCCGCCGGTTTCAGCACGCCGCAGATGGAGAGAAAGAGGGTTGTCTTACCCGCGCCATTGGGACCGATCAGGCCCACGCGTTCGCCCGGGGCAATGGTCAAATCGATCCCGCGCAGGACTTCCTCCCCTTCGGGATAGAGAAAGCGCAGATTCGTGATGGCAAGCGCATGATTCGTCATGATCAGGGAGTCCCCTCGCAGTCGATTCAGATGCCGAATGTTCGGCCAAGATAGAATTGGGCCAGGACCAGGGCCAACGCCACACCCACGGCCGCGGCGCACAGGAGGATGTCGCCGGTCCCGGGCGCGGTGGTATCGCTGCCCACCTTCCGAAAACCGTACCCGCGCAGCACCATGGCCTTGTAGACCTGTTCCGACTGTTCGTAGCTGCGTACCAGCATGGTTCCGATCAGGGCGGCCAGCGTAGTGAGGTTGCGCGTGTTGAGCTTGCTGCCCTCAAAGCCGCGCAGCCTCACCGCCGTACGCATGCTCTGCAGCATGTCGGCCGCCTCGAACAAGTAGCGGTAGGTGAGCAGGAGCATGTCCGTCAAAATGTCGGGCAAGCCCAGCGCGCGCAGCGTCTTCACCGATGACAGGAAGGGCGCTGTGCCGAAAAGCACCAGCGTGACGGTGATGATGCAGATGAAGCGCGAGGCGATGAGCCAGGCATCCATCAGACCCTCTTGATGAATGGCGAAGGGGCCGATCTGCCAGAGCACGGTGGCGCCCGAGATAAACGGCAAGAGAATCACCATGAAGGCGATGAAGTATCCGGGCAGTTTGAGGCGGGTCTGCAGGTAGGGAAGGGGCAGGGCCGAGAGCGCGAAGACGCCCGCCGTCACGGCGTACATGGCAGGCAGCAGGCGCCAGTCGCGTACGACCGAGAAGGCCAGGATCAGGCTGAAGAGGCCCACGAACTTGCTGCGCTGCTCCCACCGGTGAATGGGCGAATCGAGCAGCGCGTACCGGTCAAGCGCGAGCTGTTTCATTGGCCTCCCCGTCCAGTACGGCGCCGGCCGGCAGGGCGGCGGTCACACGGGCAGGAGTTGGGGCGAATCCATCCAGCAGGGCAGGCTTCACCCGCATGAGGAAGAGGACCAGGAGAGCGGTCAGGACGCCCTCGATGAGCAGCACCGGGATGTGGGCCAACACGGTGATGCCGATGGCGGTCCGCTCGGTGGCGGCGTCGAGATTCGCCGGCAGGGTAAGAATCAGAATCGAATAGAAGGTGAGCACGCTGAGCGCGCTCGCCACCGAGCTGCCCAGAAACGCAAAGGTGGCGGCCAGGGCCCGATTCGTGGGCGCACCGAACTGCAGACGGAGCCGGAAGATCGCGAATGCCAGCAGGGCCGGAATGCCCATCATGGCCGCGTTCACGCCGAGCGTCGTCAGGCCGCCGTGCTGAAACATGACGGCTTGGAAGAAGAGCCCGATGAGTATGGCGGGAAAGGCGTACCAGCCCAGGATAACGCCCAATAGGCCGTTCAAGACCAGATGAACGCTAGTGGGCGGCACGGGAATGTGGATCCACGATGCCACGAAAAACGCGGCCGTCAGCAACGCGGCCTTGGGAATGTCGGCCCGCGGATCTTCGCGCTTGTTGATCTGGCGCAGCGTGTACCACGTCGTCACACCCGTGATCGCATAGCCGCCGGCCAGCGCTGCCGCTGGCAGAATCCCGTCAGGAATGTGCATGACCCCTCCTCAATGAACAAAACTTCGCCGTCCGGGCAGTGAAGCATGGCTGCCACGCGCAACTTCAGCGCAGCTTCTCCCCCGAATCCCGATCTGTACCGATCATGCCGCACGGGGCGGCAGCGTACCCTCTTGTACCGGCGTCGGCGCAGCGCCACGCCCGCGGGCAAAATAGAGCGCCGTGCCGATCATACCCCAGATCACGGCCGCGCTCATGATAATAATCTGCATGGGTGTAAAGCCGCCGGACGAAGTGAGAGCTGTCATCTCGCCGCCGTCCAGTTCGACATAGACCCAGTCGCCATGACCGGCCGTGCGCACCTGGATGGCCCACTCGCCGGGGATGGTGCGATCCGGCGTGAACACGAAGCGTCCGTTTTCGTCCGCAATCCCGGAGAGCCAGGGCGTGACCGCATCGGCCGGCGAATAGACGGACACCTGTGCACCTGACATGGGATCGCCATTGTCGAAGCGCGCGGTGATGTCGATGGCCTGGACCTCGTTGAGATCGATAGTCGTGCCGTGGGCCCACGCCGAACCCGCATGCAGCATGGTCAGAACCATGACAAGGGCCAGGAGCAGCAATCGACGCAGGATGCGCCCTGCCGGAACACCAAATGTGCAGATTTTCATCTCTCTCACTCCTTTGGACAACGGCCGATGGCAAGGGCGCCCCGATCCCGGCAGCCGGAATTCGGCTGCCGGGATCGGGGCGTAGAAAGTCGCGTAATTCTCAGCGCGTCGGGAATTTGCGATGAGAAGCGGCTCTTATTCGCTGTGACCCGTGTAGCCGCCGGTCGCCTCGTAACAGTGACCTTCCCCTACGTGACCGAGCGTGGCCAGGGTGTCGAGAAGTTTCGCATACTCGTCCGCGGAGAGCAGGCTCTCCAGGTCGGCGGTGGTCAACTCGACGGTATTGCCTTCGGCCAGGGCCGCCAGGGGGTCAAAGCCCAAGGCGCCAACGTTGAGCGCGTCATCGGCCGGCGTCTCTGCGTCACCAAAGACATGGTCGAAGTGGAAGGTGGCTTCGAGGTTGGTAGCGCCGCCATCGGTTATGACGCCTTTGCGCATGTCGCCCACAAATTCGCCGCAGTTGTAGGCATACTCCGTCGCATCCGTAATCGCAAAGTTGATCGTGGCGCCGTCCTTGGCGGCCGTACCCAGAAGAGCAATCGTGGCGCCGGCAGCATCACCATCTCCGGCAGGCGTCATGCGCCAGCCCAGGGCATTGTAGTGCCCTACTGGCGCGTCGGCAATTTCGCCGATGGTCAAGGGCGCCGCATTTTCGTCCCCGGCCGCCAGATCGAGCGTGATTGGGCCCGCAATGGTGACCGCCTCACCCTGGGGCGCTTCGCCGGTAGAGGCGTCAAAGGGCGGGTCGGTCTTATAGGCCGCAATATCGGCCAGCGTCACATAAAGGTGGTCAAATTGGACCTCCCAGCCGTCCTTGGTCACAAAACCCTGCCGGACGAAATCCTCGCCATTTGCAACCAGGGTCAGCGTACCGACGCCGCTCTCGCCAAGTGCAGCTGCATCTCCGCTGGTTGCAGGAGGCGCCGCACAGGCGGTGACGAGGAGGGCCATTACCGCGAGCACAACAATGAGAATCCGCATCTAGTTCCCCTTCCAGTAATCGTGGTGTATTGGCGCTGTCAAGTGAAGCAAGGCCAATTATTCGCAAGCGCACGCAATTGCATAGACTTGCTTCTGCAAATGTTCGCATCTATTTCAGGGTAATAGTTTAGTCAATTGTCATTTTTTCGCAAGTGGGCATGCTCACTTTTCCAGAAAGAGGGCGCGTGCCGACGGGTACAGATGAATTTGGGTTGGCTCTCCCCATAGACTTTGATCCCGCAGGCTGCTAGAATAGAAGGCAGCAACGTTTCACTGCCCCCGCCGCAGTGGAAGGAGACGGCCAGCCGCGCACCATGACGCATACGTTGTTGGTGGATAGGTGGTTTGCCAGGCTGCCCTGGCGTCGAATCCGGAGTGTTGCATTGGTCGGACTATGCCTGGTACTGATACCTCTGAGCCTGGCCTGGTTCGATCACATGAGCCTGCGCGACCTGTTTGCGCACTTCCGCGCCCAGTTCGTCTACGCGGCCATCGTCGTCTACGTCCTGCTCCTGGTGCCGCTAGCCCTGCATTCCCGGGACGAAGTCGCCGAGGGCCTGCGCCCGCTGATCGAACTCGACGATGAAGCCTATCAGAAACTGGTGGCAGAGGCCGGCCGCATCCGGCCCCGCAGCGAAATCATCGCCTTCATCTGCGGCGTAGCCTTCGGTTGGGTGATCAACGTGCTCTTCGAGCCGCTGCCGCCGCAACCCAATCTGCTCGACCGGTATGCCTATCTTTCCCGACTTCTCATCTTCGGCGTGAACGTCTGGGCGCTCTTCATTCTCTTTTCTGTGCCCCGGGTGACCAGAACGCTGACGCCGAGAGTGACGCACCCCGACGTCTTTGACATTGCCCCTTTTGCGCCCATCGGACGTCAGAGCCTCATGCTGGCTGCCGGGTTGCTGGGCGGAACGCTGTTGGGCCTGCTCTCCTCGGCATTGGGCAACCGCGTGCTGTGGAACGAATATCTGATCGTCTACAGCCTCATGCTGGCTGCGATCTGCGCCATCTTCCTAATCAATACCTTGCCGGCCCATCGGGTGATTGCGGACGCCAAGCAGCAGCAGCTGAATTTCATCGACCGCAGCCTGGCCACGTTTTACTATGTGCTGCAGGAAGAGATTACGCAGCATAACGATGCCCGCGCCACGGCGGCAGAGATCAACGCCCTGGCCGTCTTGAAAGAACAGCTTGTTCAAACGCGCACCTGGCCCTACAATACCCAAGCGCTGCGTGCACTGACGGTTACCGTCCTGTCTCCCCTCATCATCGGCCTGGCGCGTATCGTAGGCATGTTGCTGACAGATGGATAACGGTCCTACGTGGTGCAGGTCTCTACCCAATTCACCAAAGGAGGAACTCCATGCGACTTCAAGGGAAAATAGCCGTCATCACCGGTGCAAGTTCGGGCATGGGGCTGGCCATGGCCACCCGCTTCGCCGCCGAGGGCGCCAGCGTCGTGGCCGGCGACTGGAACGGGGAACGTC
>CAYZLP010000114.1:8797-9977 GCA_964478635.1 uncultured Caldilineaceae bacterium | reverse complement strand
CGTTTGATCGTTCGACAGGCTCACGACAAGTCCGCCGTATCCGGTTTGTTCCGCGGTCTATTGGCGGAGAAATGAGAATTCCTGGCGCGCCTGAATGGCGGTTGACAGCGAGGCAAGATAGGTCTAAGATTCAGGTACTTCACAAAACCGTAGGCTACACACCGAACGTACGTCTTCGCCGCCCTTCATTCCCCCGCAGCCGGCATAGCAGAGGAAGACCATGGCCGATTTGGGGGACTTCAAGCAGAAATCCAAGCTCTACCATTATGCCGCCCGGGTGACCCACGTCTATGACGGTGACACCATTACCGTCGATATTGACTTGGGCATGGGCCTGTGGCGCAACGGTGAGACTATCCGCTTCTGGAAGGTAAATACGCCGGAAGTGCGGGGCGCATCCCGGCCCGAGGGCTTGGCCGTGCGTGATTTCGTGCGCGATCTAGTGTTGGGCAAGACCATTCTCCTGCGCACCATTCTCGACAAGCGGGGTGTGGATCGCACCGGGAAATTCGGCCGCCTGTTGGGGGAAATCCTGGTGACGGATGACGAAGGCAACGTTATCAACGTCAACGATCTGCTGCTGGAGAAGGGCTTCGGACTGCCGGTGAACGAAGAAGGAACTACCCTGACCCCGGCCGCCATGCCCCTGCCCGCCGGTCGCCTGCCGGACGAGATCGACTGCCCCTACTGCGGTGAAGAGCGGGACGTCGACGACGGCCTGGTAGAGCGCTGCCCGAATTGCTTGGATGAGCCCTATCGGTTGGGGTAATTGCCGGATAGCAAGCCTCAACCCTGTCTACGTACGACCTGCAATCGTTTCCAATCTATTCGTCAGCCATACACAAGCACTCTGACATACCCAACCCCACCCCATGAATAGGAGACAAAATGCACACAGCGAAACGTCTGCTGTCCTTGACGCTGCTTTGCAGCCTGCTGGTTGCGAGCATCTGCGCAGCACCCGTCGCCGCGCAGGATCAAGTCCCCGATGCGCCAACCGGTGGACGGCAGATTTTCCTGCCAACGATTTCAAAAGGCTCAGATGGGATGCTGCAAGCCGCAACCAACCTGGCATGCACTACTGATGTGTTTATCAACGAGTTTCATTACGATAATGACAGTACTGATGCAGGGGAATTTATCGAAGTTGTTGGTCCAGCAGGCACGGACCTAAACGGCT
>CAYZLP010000114.1:4203-8787 GCA_964478635.1 uncultured Caldilineaceae bacterium | reverse complement strand
GGACGCTGGTGCTATACAACGGCAATGGAGGCGCAGCCTATTCAACGATCAACCTTTCCGGTTCCCTGCCGGATCAGGATGGCAGCGGCTTTGGGGCGCTGCAATTCGCAACTCCTGGACTTCAGAACGGTTCTCCGGATGGTTTTGCCCTTGCAGACAGCCAAAGCGCGGTCCGTCAGTTTCTCAGCTATGAGGGATCGTTTACGGCCGCTGACGGAATCGCAAGCGGCCAGATCAGTGTGGACGTAGGTGTTTCGGAGCCGGCAGGTACGCAGATCGGCCAGTCACTGCAGTTAACGGGTTCCGGCACGTGCCCTGAGGATTTTCTTTGGACCGGACCGACGAGCCAATCACCAGGTTCCATCAACAACGGACAGACATTTGGCTCCAACAGTGTTGTCCCGGTTATCAACGAGTTCGTGGCCAACCACACCAGCACGGACACCTTTGAGTTCATTGAGATCTTTGGCGAGGCAAACAAAGACTATTCGGCATTGACGCTTCTCCAAATCGAGGGCGACGGCTCGGGTTCAGGCGTCGTCGATAGCGTGCATCCGGTAGGCACTACTGATACCGCCGGTTTCTGGACCACTGGCTTCCTTAACAACTTACTGGAAAACGGCACCATTACCCTGCTGCTGGTAGAGAATTTCAGCGGTGCAGTCTTTGACGACCTGGATACTAATGACGATGGCACGTTTGACGTAACACCATGGACGGCAATCCTCGACAGCGTCGCCGTAAATGATGGGGGAAGCGGAGACAGAACCTACAGCAACGTCGTGCTCACGCGTGACCTCGATGGCGGCGCATTCGCTCCCGGCGGCGCATCCCGCATTCCCAACGGCACGGATAGCGACGCCGTGAGCGACTGGATGCGCAACGATTTTGATGGCTTCGGCCTGCCCGGTTTCACGGGCTCACCCGCAGTGGGCGAAGCGGTGAACACGCCGGGCGCAACCAATGTGGAGTATGTGCCGCCGGCGGCCGGCGTTTGCGGCGACCCGGCTACCAAGATTCACTTCATCCAGGGGGACGGACTGGTCAGTTTGGAAGTCGGCAACGAACACACCGTTGAGGCGGTGGTAGTCGGGGACTTCCAGAACAACGGCCAGGCCGACAATGGCGATCTCAACGGCTTCTATCTTCAGGAAGAGGATGGCGATGTTGACGGGAATGACGCAACATCGGAAGGCATCTTCATCTTCGCTCCGGGCCCCGGCTATCCAGACGTGAGCGTTGGCGACAAGGTGCGTGTCAAGGGCACGGTAGCCGAGTTCGTGACGTCGGGCGGGGCGTCATCGCTGACCCAGCTCAGCGGCGTCAGCGACCCAGTCGTTTGTTCGCCGACGGCTTTGCCCACGCCGGCCACGGTGAATCTGCCCGTGACCGCCCTGAGCGACTTCGAGCGCCACGAGGGCATGTCTGCAGTCTTTCCGCAGACCCTAGTCATCTCCGAGTACTTCAATTTCGACCGCTTCGGCGAAATCGTCCTGACGACCGAGCGCCAGTTCCAACCCACGGCCATTTTTGAGCCCGGCACGCCTGAAGCGGCCGCCCTTGCTCAAAAGAATGCGCTCAGTCGCATCACCCTGGACGACGGCCGCAGCAGCCAGAATCCCGATCCCGCCATCCACCCCAACGGTCAGGTATTCGATCTGAATAATCTCTTCCGGGGCGGCGACACCGTGCAGAATGCAACCGGCGTCATTGACGACACCTTTGGTCTCTATCGCATCCACCCCATACAGGGTGCAACGTATACAGAGATCAATCCACGTGTGCTGGAGCTAGCGCCTGTAGGCGGCGATGTTACCGTCGCCAGCTTCAACGTGCTTAACTACTTCACCACATTGAATAGCCGGGGCGCACGCGATCAAACCGAGTTTGACCGTCAGCGCGACAAGATATTCGCTGCGCTGCGCGACATGGATGCGGACATCGTCGGCCTGATCGAGATCGAAAACAACACGGAGGCCATTGCCGATCTGGTTTACGGTCTTAACGAGCTGATTGAGGCAAACACATATGCCTATATCGATACAGGCGTGATTGGGCCTGACGAAATCAAAGTGGCCTTCATCTACAAGCCGGCTACAGTGACACCTGTCGGCAATTTCGCCGTACTAAATGATCTGGCGTTTCTCGATCCGAACAACCTGGGCGAAGCCAAAAACCGCCCCGCGCTGGCCCAGACGTTTGAGAGCTCCTCAAGCGGCAAGTTCACCGTGGTGGTCAACCACCTCAAATCCAAGGGCTCCGGCTGCGGTCCGGGTGATGATGATCCCGAACAGGGAAACTGCAACTTGACCCGCACCCTTGCGGCTCAACGGATGGTGGACTGGCTGGCCACAGATCCGACCGGCAGCGGCGATCTTGACTTCCTAATCATCGGAGACCTCAATGCCTATGACAAAGAAGACCCGATCGATGCCGTACGAGCTGGCCCTGATGATGTGTCGGGGACAGGGGATGATTATCGCGATTTGGTTGATGCTTTCCTCGGCGAAAACGCGTATTCGTACGTCTTTGACGGCCAGTTGGGCTATCTGGACCATGCCCTGGCCAACCAGCCGCTATATGACCAGGTAACCGGTGCAACCGTCTGGCATATCAATGCAGATGAGCCGGATATTCTGGATTACACCACCAGGTTCAAGCAGGATGCGCAGGATGCCCTCTATGAGAACAACGCCTTCCGATCATCCGATCACGATCCGGTCCTGGTAGGGCTAGGTTCCTGTGAGAGTACCCCCCCAACCTTCGACTCACTCACGGTCACCCCGGACCTCCTCTGGCCGCCGAATCACAAGTATCGTGAGGTGGAGACGGCCTTCACCATCAGCGACAACGACGACCCGAATCCCACCGTGACGCTCGTCTCGGTGACCTCCAACGAGCCGGACAACGGCCTGGGCGACGGCGACACGCCGAATGACATCGTGATCATCGACGATCAGCACTTCAACCTGCGGGCGGAGCGCGCCGGCAACGGCCGCGGCCGCGAGTACACCATTACCTATCAGGTTCAGGACAGTTGCGGCAACACGAGCCTGGCCTCGGTGGTTGTAAGCGTGCCGCTGAACAAATCCGGAGGCAAAAACGGTAGCGTCGAAGCTGCGCTTGCCGAACGTGGTCTGACGCTGGAGGATCTCGATCAGCAAATCTTCCTGCCGCTGATTGAGCGGTAGGCAAGCGGCTGCAATCAGAATGACCTAAAAATGGCCCCGCTTTCACCGGCGGGGCCATTTTTAGGTCACCACCAGACCCATCGCTCAATCCGGATTCGTGGGCCTTGCACTTCCAAAAATTACTTGCGACAACGGCCTGTCGATGCTACACTAGAACTGATATTCGACTGTCCTGATGCCGGTCAATTCCGGACCCAACACCATGTCGCAAGCCCTCTACCGCAAATGGCGCAGCCAGACCTTTGACGAGGTTGTCGGCCAGGAACATGTGACCCAAACCTTGCGCAATGCCCTGCGCGATGGGCGCATCGCGCACGCCTACCTCTTTTCCGGGCCCCGGGGCACGGGCAAGACCAGTACGGCCCGCATCCTGGCCAAGGCCCTCAACTGCAGCGGACCCGAGGGCGAGCGTCCCTGTAACGAATGTCCCACCTGCATCGCCATCAATGAAGGGCGCATGCTCGATCTCATCGAAATCGACGCAGCCAGCAACAACAGCGTCGACGACGTACGCGATCTGCGCGAGAAGATCGGTTTCCGTCCCAGCGAAGGCCAGTTCAAGATCTACATTATCGATGAGGTTCACATGCTCAGCCCCAGCGCCTTCAATGCGCTGCTAAAGACGCTGGAAGAGCCGCCGCCCCATGCCCGCTTTGTACTGGCCACGACCGAACCCCACAAAATTCCGGCCACAGTTCTGAGCCGGTGTCAGCGCTTCGACTTCCGCCGCATTCCCGTGCCCGAAATCGCAGCCCACCTGCGCTTCATCTCCGGCGAAGAGGGCTTTCAAGCCGAGGACGATGCCTTGACGGCCATTGCCCGCAGCGCCCAAGGCTGCATGCGCGACGCCATCAGCCTCCTCGATCAGATGCTCAGCTTCGGCACGGAAACGGTGACGCTCGCCCAGGTCCACGAAGTCTTGGGCGCGGTGAGTAGCGAGACGGTGGGCGCGCTGGTCGATGGCCTGGCCGAGCGGGACGTGGCCACAACTCTGCACGTGGTCCAACAATTGGTGACGCAAGGCATCAGCCTGCCCGAATTTTGTCAGCAGCTCATCGAACACCTGCGCGGCGTCATGGTCATTCAGATGACGGGCGAGGCCGAGCTTCTGGAAGATCTCCCATCGGAGACAGTAAAGCAGATGCAGGAGCAGGCGGCGCGCATGAGCCTGCCCATGACCCTTTACGCCATCAAGCGCCTGAGCGACGCCGTGCCCGAACTCAAAGGCGGCTATCAGCCTCAGCTCCCGTTGGAACTGGCCTTGATCGAGGCGGTTCAGGGGGCGATCGCGCCGGTCCAGGCGCCCGCGCCAATAGAGGCGGCGCCAATAGAGGCGGCGCCAGCACAGGCGGCGACACAGGCAACGCCCGCGCCGTCAGCACCGGCCAGCGCG
>CAYZLP010000114.1:0-4103 GCA_964478635.1 uncultured Caldilineaceae bacterium | reverse complement strand
GGAGGAGAGTGTAGAGCTGCCGCTGGACGAGGAAGCCATTCGCAAATTGAGCGGTACAAGCTGGGATCAGTTCCTCAACACCGTGCGCAACAAGCTGGGCCACAAGGTGCAGGCATCCCTGCGCGCTGTACGCGACATTGCGGTCAGCGAAAACCGCGTCGCCTTTGCGTTCGGTACGAACCAGTTTTCCCACGACATGATCGGCGCCCCCGAGACCATGAGCAAGGTCGTCGATCTCCTATCCGGTTACCTGGGCCGTTCGGTGCGCCTGGAATGCCAGATGGGCGACACGGCCAGGTTGACGGGCCTGCTCTCTCTCCAGCGGCAAGCGGAGCAGGAGGGCCCCGATCCACTGGTGGAATACGCGGTCACGAATCTGCGCGCCTCCGTGGTAGAATAGCAGTTCAAGTTTCGCACCCTAGCAAGACCTTTATGGCCCAGGAGTTCTCACACAATTGGGCCCGGGGAAGCGCCGGGGGCTTTCATTTACGTTCCGGCAGCGCACCCGTTCAGGCAGGATGCGCTGTGAATTCTGAGACAAGGAGTATCCAAATAATGGCAAAGAAGAATCGAGGACGCAGCGGCTTCGGCGGCGGCATGGGACCCGGTATGGGCGGCGGCATGGGCAACCTCATGAACCAGATGGCCAAGCTCCAGGAAGAGATGGAGAAGACCCAGGCCGAACTCGCCGAAGAAGAACTGAGCATTACCGCCGGCGGCGGCATGGTCACCGTTGTGGTCACCGGCGCCCAGATCATTCGCGCCATAAAAATTCAGCCCGAAGCCGTCGACCCCGACGACGTGGAGATGCTGGAAGACCTGGTCCTCGCGGCCGTCACGGAGGCGTTGGACAAGTCCCGCGCGCTCCAGGAAGAGCGCATGGGCGCGCTGACCGGCGGGATGGGTCTGCCGCCGGGGCTCGGATTCTAATCCATGCAGCCCCTGGCCGAGCCTGTCAGCCAACTAATCGAAGCATTTACCCAACTGCCGGGAATTGGCCCCAAAACGGCCAGCCGCCTGGCCTATTTCCTGCTGCGTAGCGATGATGCGGTGGCCCTCAATCTGGCCCGGGCCCTGGAAGACCTGAAAGCAAACACTCTCTTCTGCAGCATCTGCCATAACATCGCCGACCGAGAACCATGCGCGATCTGCAGCAACGCACAGCGGGATCATGGGACGATCTGCGTTGTGGAGGAGCCGCTGGACGTCCAGGCCATCGAACGGACGCGCGAGTATCAGGGCGTGTATCACGTCCTCCACGGCGCGATCTCGCCGGTGGACGGCATCGGACCCGAGGATCTCAAGATCGGCGAATTGCTCCAACGCATTCAGCAGGCCGAGGGCAGTGCCGCGCCCGACCCGGCCGGCGAAGTTCCGACCGCGCCGGTCAAAGAACTGCTGCTGGCGACCAATCCAAATTTGGAGGGGGAGGCCACGGCCATGTATATTGCCCGCCTGATCAAACCGTTGGGCATCCGCGTCACCCGCCTGGCCCGGGGCTTGCCCGTGGGCGGCGATCTGGAATATGCTGACGAAGTCACATTGGGACGTGCGCTCGCCGGGCGCAGCGAAATGTAGAGAGACACGAACATGTTCGAACGCATCGATCACATCGGGATCGTCGTCGCCAATATCGACGACGCACTGCAGACCTACCGAGACCAACTCGGCTTCACACTGCTGGAGCGAGTGGAAATTCCCGAGCAGTTGGTGGAAGCGGCCTTCCTGGATGCCTACAACGGTACCATCGAGCTGATTGCGCCAACCGATTCGGAGAGCGGCACGGCCCGCTTTCTGGCCAACCGGGGCGAGGGGGTCCATCACATCTGCTTCGCCGTCGACGACCTTGAAGCTGCGCTGGCGGAACTGTCCGCGCAGGGTCTACGTCTCATCGACGAAACCCCGCGCCGGGGCGTCCATGGCCTGGTGGCATTTGTCCACCCCAAGGCGACCCACGGCGCCATGATTGAGTTGTTGCAAAAAGATGAGAGTCATTAAATGATTCATACAGAAGAATGTTGGGAACAATTGCGGACCGTCATCGATCCAGAAATCTTTGAAAACATCGTCGATCTGGGCCTGGTTTACGAAGTGATCGTCCAGCCCGAAGCGGTGGTTGATGTCAACATGACGCTGACCACGCCCCACTGCCCTATGGGACCCCAGATCATCGCAAATGTTGAGAACGTACTCACGGAGATCGGCGCCCGGCACGTGAATGTAAATATCGTCTGGGAACCCATGTGGACGCCCGATGCCATGACCGACGATCTCAAGCGGAAACTGGGCATTCTGGAAGACGAAGAGCCCGAGCCGGAGCCGGTTTACGAGCTGCCCCCGCCGCCCGCGCCAAAGAAAAAAGGATTCTTTAACCGTCTCTTCGGCGGCTGACCTGCGGTGATTAGCTCCTATGACCCAGCGTGCGTTTGCTTTTGAGAGACCGAACTGGCAGTCACCCGGTCGCATCAATGTCCGCCTAGGTCTTCTGCTGCTTGCCTCCCTGGCCTGGCTGCTGATCTACGGCGGGCTCGGATGGCGGATTTGGGCGACCGACACCCGCCTCCTCACGCCGGTCAATTTCACCCTGACCCTGCTCTCTATCGGTCTGGGCATCGCCGTTTTCATGGGCTGGCGGCGGATCTGGCCCCTCCTGCGCCTGCGCTGGGCGGGTCGGGATGCCGCTTCTCCCTGGCCTGCACTCTCCCAGGAAGAGCTACAAAACCTGACCCCTGCCGAATTCGAAGCCTACGTCGCCTATCGCGTTTTCGAACGCCAGGGCTACCGGGTGGTCAATACGGCCGATGTCAAGGACGGCGGCATCGACATTCGGCTCATTGACTCATTGGGCTACGAAGCGATCGTCCAGTGCAAGCGCTATGCCAGCACCGTGGGCGTCGGCACCGTACGCGATCTGTACGGCACCATGCTACACGAAGACGCGGACTACGGCTACCTGGTCACCAGCGGGCCCATCAGCGCCGATGCGCGTGAGTGGGCTGCCGACAAGCCCATTGGTCTCATCGACGGCGAGATGGTCGCCGCCCTTTCCCGGGCGGAAGCCGATCTCACTTACCTCCAATCCATCTATCGGCCAATCTACCAATGACAGCAATCTACGCCCACCGCGGGGCCAAACGCGTGGCGCCGGAAAATACCCTACCCGCCTTTGCTGCGGCTCTGGAAATGGGGGTCGACGGCATCGAGTTGGATGTGCATGTGAGCCGAGACGGCCAGCTGGTCGTCATCCATGACGAAAGCGTAGATGCCACCACCAACGGCAGTGGTCCGGTAAGCGGCTACACGGCCACCGAACTGGCGCAGCTGGATGCGGGCAGCCATTTCGATCCCCAGTTTGCCCACGTCGGCGTGCCTACCTTGCTGGACGTATTGGACCTGGTGGGCAACCGCTGCGCCGTGAACATCGAAATCAAAAGCTGCGACCCCCTGGGCGGCGCGGCCACGGAACCTGTGGCCGCCCTGATTCGCGCCCGCAACCTCTATGACCAGGTAATCGTTTCCAGCTTCAACCCGATCAGTCTCATGCGCCTGCGCAGGCTTGACGAAAAGATTCGGCTGGGGCTTCTTCACTACATGCCCCTGCCTGCGGACCTCCGCACCCGCTTCATGGACGAACTGATCCGTCCCGACGCGCTTCACCCTGGACGGACCCTGGTGAATGACGCCTACATGGCCTGGGCCCGCTCTTACGGCTGTCCGGTCAATGTCTGGACGGTCAACGACGTGTTTGAAGCGGAGCAGCTCCAGGCCCTGGGCGTGGCAACCATCATGAGTGACATACCCGATCTGGTCATGGCCCATCTACGTGGAACCCCCCTGGTGGCCGCCTAGGTCAATCACTGAGAGAGCCGCCCATGACCACCGCCACGGCGCCGGGAAAGATCATACTGGTCGGCGAACATGCCGTGGTCTATGGTCGACCGGCCATCGCGGCGCCGGTCTGGCAGGTCCGGGCTCAGGCCACGGTGACCGACGGGCCGCCAGGGCGCGGCGTCTTACTGGTGGCGCCCCAGATCGGGCTGAGCGTGCGGCTGGCCAATGCGCCGGCAGACGAAGCCCTGGCCCTGGTCACCCGCCTCACCCTG
>CAYZLP010000113.1:3187-9990 GCA_964478635.1 uncultured Caldilineaceae bacterium | reverse complement strand
CCGGCGAATTTGTAGGCCAGCGCCCAGCGCGGATCCTTGCCGGTGAAACCGAGCTCCGTCTGTTGGGCCAGGGAGTCGACCTTAATGACAACGCCATCGACTTCATAAGGCAGATCGTGGCGCCGCTCCCCAAATTCAAGGACATAGGCCACCAGATCCTCGAACTCGTCATTGGTAAAGCGGCGCGTCAGGGGACAGACAGGAAAGCCGTAGCGTTTCAGATAGGCCAGGCTGTCCCAGTGGGTGGCCGGCGGGCTATTTTCGCCCTCCAAGCTCAAGAGCTGGTAAGCCCACATTTTCAGCGGGCGTTGGGCGCTGATGCCACTGTCGAGCTGCCGCAAGCTCCCGGCGGCGAAATTACGCGGGTTGGCATAGGTACGCTCGCCGACCTCCGCCTGTCGGGCATTGAATGCTTCGAAACCCGACTTCTCCACGTATGCCTCGCCACGGACGACGAGACGGTCTGGCGGCCGGAGATCCGTCTCCCTGGCCACGGGTATTTGCAGGGGGATCTGGCCAACTGTGCGGAGATTGGCCGTGATGTTTTCGCCGACCTCGCCGTCCCCCCGGGTTGCGCCCAAGACAAAACGGCCCTCCTCATAATGGAGGACCACGGTGAGTCCATCAAATTTCGGCTCGACGACAAAGGCCAGATCGGCCCGCTCTTCTTCGGCAAGGAGTCGCTCGACGCGCTCGCGCCAGGCGCGCAGTTCAAGCTCGTCGAAGGCATTGGCCAAGCTCAGCATGGGCGCCGGATGGGCGACCTTTGCGAAGCGCTCGGCGATCTGCCCACCGACACGCACGGTCGGGCTGTCATCCGACTTCAGCTCAGGGTGCCCTTCTTCCAGCGTGCGCAGTTCGTGAAAGAGCGCGTCAAATTCCTCATCGCCAATCTCAGGATCATCCAACACGTAATAGCGATATTGATGATAGCGTACGAGGTCACGCAGGCGAGTAATGCGTTCGGCTACCTCAGATTGAGGCGTCAAGATCGATTCTCCCGATTGCAAAAGTGAACGAACGCCGATCCACCCGGGCAGGGCATTTCCAGCTACTCTGCTGTCCCAACGGCATCGGCTGCGATCCAGCCGACCAGTCCGTCCGCGGCCCGCACGCGATACCAATCGCGGCCGTCAACCGTCACCGGATAGGCCGCATAATCGCCACTTGGCTCCACGACCTCCATGGTCTCTCCCACCGCATAGCGCTGGAGCGTCAGGGGCGTCTCGCCGGCGTCGGCGCGCAGCGGTGCGCCCGCGGCATCGATCAGTACGACTCGGCTGCCGACTTCGACAACGACCGGCGCTTCTTCAGTCGGCGCATTTTGCAAGTCGGCGCCCGATTCGGTCGCGGCATCATTGCCGGGATCGGCAGGCGCAGCCATTCCCCCGGCTACCGGCGTCATTTCGGTTTCCACAGCCGGAACGCTTCTGCCGCATGCGGCGAGCAGCAGAATGGCGAACAATAGAACCGTGGCGGTTCCCCGATAGCGTCGTTGCCGGATGTGAGAATCGGATAATGGCATGATGCGCTCCGTACGGTTGGAATTGATTGGGATGCTCCCATTGATCGACAAAATCACCCCTTCAGCAGCGCGAGCATCGCGTCGCAGGAACGGGTATTAATGACGTGCTCCGGGGTCAGCCAGGCCCGGCGCGCCGTACCGATACCATAGGGCATGACCTCAAAATCCGTAACGCTGTGGGCGTCACAGTTGATGGCGATTTTGCAGCCCAGTTCGACCGCGCGCCGGGCGTAGACGTCATTCAGGTCCAGCCGGCTGGGGTGGGCGTTGATCTCCACGACAGTGCCGTGATCCGCGCATGCCTCCAGCACCTGCTCCACATCCAGTTCTGAGGGCGGGCGCTGGCCCAGCAGGCGTCCCGTCGGATGGCCGAGAATGTCAACATGGGGATTGCGTACGACTTTTAAACAGCGTTCGGTGATGGTCTCTCGATCCTGGCGGAGGCCGCTGTGAATGCTGGCTACGACGACGTCCAGCTGCGCCAGTACGGCATCGGGCAGCCCCAGGGCGCCATCGGCCAACACTTCCACCTCGATGCCGCGCAGCAGGCGGAAATCGATGCCTTCAGCTGCAAAGAGGTCGTTCAGCCGGGCGATCTCCGCGGCCTGCTGGACCAGCCGGTCGGCGTCGACGCCCTGGACAACGCCCAGGCCCACGCTGTGATCGCTCACGCTCCAGTAGCGATACCCTAGGGCGATGGCAGCTCGGGCCATCTCCTCAATGGTATTCTTGCCATCGCTGAAGGTGCTGTGGCCGTGCAGTTCACCTTGAATGTCTGCGCGGGTTATGAGAGCCGGCAGGGAGTGGGCGCGGGCGGCCTGAATCTCACCGCGGTTTTCGCGCAGTTCCGGCGGCGCCCAATCGAGCCCCAGGAAGGCGTAGAGCTCACTCTCGTCCTCAAAATAGCGCTGCTGCCCCTCGGCTGCGTCACCGGCTCCCGTGGCCGTGACGCCGTATTCGTTGAGGCTCCAGCCCTGCTTGAGCGCCAGCTCGCGCACGGGCACGTTGTGCTCCTTGCTGCCCGTAAAATATTGGAGCGCGGCGCCCCAGTGGCGGTTCTCCACCACCCGGAGATCGACCTGGAGGCCCGTCGTTAACAGCACGCTGTGTTTCGTATCGCCCGCGGCCACAACGTCTGCCACCTGGGGCAGGCTGCGGAAAGCCGCCATGACGGCCCTGGGGTCGGGGCTGATGGCCAGGATGTCCACATCGCCGATTGTCTCTTTCCAGCGGCGCAAGCTCCCTGCAATCTCAATGCGGATGAGCAGGTCTTCAGGCAATGCCGCGCGTAAATCGCGCACGATGCCTTCGGCCAGGGGTCGGGCCTGTCCGGCCGGTGTGCGTTCGTCCTGTCTTGAAGCCAGCAGGGCGATGCCTTTGAGGATTTTCTCTTCACTCTTTTTGCCAAAACCCTTCAACTGCGCCAGTTCGCCGGCTTCGGCGGCAGCCTGGAGTCCGTCCAGGTCCGTAATGTTCAGCTCTTGCCAGAGGCGTTTGGCTTTCTTCGGACCCATATCGGGTACCTGCATCATGGCAATGACGCCGTCAGGAACCTCGGCCGCAAGTTCGTCAAACTCGACGACACGTCCGGTATCGAGCAATTCGGCCAGGGCGTCTGCGATACCTTTGCCAACGCCGGGAATGGTCTGCAGTTCTCCTGCGGCATGAACTGCTTCGATCGTGCGGCCGAGATTGCGTATGCTCTCGGCCGCATTCTGAAAGGCGATCACGCGGAAGCGATTAGCTTCCAAGATTTGCAGGCGGGCAGCCACCTGGTCCAATAGCTGGGCGGCTTGCTGATTGGTGATACGGGCAGTGGTCACGATCTATCCAGGTTCTGACTTTGGGCGTAAGAACGCCGCCAGGTGAAAGGGCAGTTGATAGGCCTCATTGTAGGCGACAGTGGCAAAATCGGTCAAAAGCAATCCGGGAATTCCGGATACTGGGCCAGTAGCGGACGCTCGGGGAACGAAGCGGCGGTTTTCGCACCCATGCGATCGACCTAAACCCCACTGCGTAGCTCCAAAAGGCGGCGCGCGGCAAAGCGGATGTCGCCAAAATCGACGCGACAGCCCCGCCCGGTGGGCGACTGGGCGGAAAAGCCGACGTTTAGCTCATCCAAAGCTCCTAATGAAAAATACCGAACCAGGTGCCAGTAGGCCCCGTCCAGAGAATAATGAAACGCCCAGGCGTCTCCAAGTCTGGCAACGCGCAAAAAGGTCTGGGTTCCGTCAATCAGGGTCGAATTGCAGTCATCGGAAACGCCGCGGTTTACGACGGAGACAATCATGGGCTCCCCCTGGGGAGTGTACTCAAAGCAGAGCTTGCCCCAGCGGTCGGGTCCGGCATAGACGAGCAGTACGCCAGCATCAAAAGTCGCCCGAAAGTCAACCCGGACCCGGGCATGCAGCGTGAAATCGCCGGCGACCGACATCAGGAGAGCAGGAGAATTCGCGATGGGAGGCATGCCCACCGGGTCGGAAAAGAGATCGGTCCGGGGGCCGGCCGTGATGGAAAGCTCCTGGCCGTCAATGCGCCAATCGGTCGGCTGGTTTTTCCAGGAGAGGGGGGCTGGCAGGCCGGGAAAGAGAATGGTTTTCACGCGCTTGGCTCCTCATAAGTGGTCATGTCGGACGGCTGTCGTACGGATTTCGTTGCATTAGTATACATAACGCAGTTGCTGATTGCAGAAAAGTTGACTATAATAGCCGCTGTACTTCCAAAAACTTGACCTGCTCCAGCGGCGGGTTCATGCAGAAAGGCACTCAACAATGAATATTACGCAGAACAGCGAACCTACGCTAGTCTTTCTTCTGGTCGATGCAAAGGATCTGCAAACGCCCCAGCCGGGCAAGAAACCCGATGTGCTGATTTCCGCAGCCGGAAAGGGTTTCAAAAAGTCAAAGAATCAGGCTGCGGAAATTGGTGACGGCTGGTATCAGATCGGCCTGGACGCATCTGAAACCGCTGCTACCGGGCCTCTCATCGTGCGCGCCGCTGCCGACGGGACCGTGGAATGGCGCGACATTCATTATGTTGTCGTTCCCCAATCGGCGCAACAACCGCCGTCGGAGCCAGAAGAGCCGACCGACCCGGAAAAGGAGCCGGAAGGCGGCCTGGGTGACACGGTCCTGCGCAACGGCGATTTCCTCCAGGGAAAGAACTCCTGGAAGCTCTACAATGAAGGTGTGGAAGGCGAAGCTTCTTGGGCCGTGAGTGAGGGCGTCGCGTCTCTGAATTTCCCGGCCGTGAGCGACAATATGCAGTTCTATCAGACGGACATTGCAATAAGAAAGGGCAAGGCCCAACTCAGTTTTGACGCACGGGGCAATGCCGGCCACACGCTGGAGGTATTCCTACACCAGCACTATCGCCCCTATCTGTCGCTCGGGCTGGCAGAAGGCGTACGGCTGGCGAAGGATTGGCGAAACTACACATTGACCTTTGACGTGCCGTCTACGGACGCGAACGCCAGGCTCCGCTTCTGGTTTGTCGGCCATGCCAACGAGGGAGACACCTTCGAACTGCGCAATATCCGCCTGCAGCCGGTCCTCAAGGCCTAGCCTGGAGCTGCGGCGGATGCAGTTCACCGCGCTTCAGTCCTAATCCAATCAAGAAACAAGCGCCCGGGAGATCTCCCGGGCGCCTGTTTCCTTTAGCGTGAGAATGCTTCAAGGCGCTTCGAGCTATGCGCCCTATAGAGCATAGTCATTACGCGCCCTGCGGGGCATAGCGGCGACGAACGTTTGAGCGGCGTTTCCGCTGTGCGCCGGAACGACGCTGTCCGCCGGAGTGGCCCGCAAACCGATTCTCGGAAGCAGCCGGCGCGCTATACAGTCGCGGCACATAGCCGCCGTAGTCAAAATTCTCCAGATGCCGACGCTCGATCTCCATGTCGAGCACGCGCTCAATATCTCGGATGATTGGAACGTCTTGATCGCCGGCGAAAGTATAGGCTTCACCGGTTTGGCTGGCCCGCCCGGTCCGTCCGATGCGGTGGGTGTATGCATCAACCGTGTCGGGCATGTCGTAGTTGATGACGTGGGAGATGTCCGACACATCGATCCCGCGCGCAGCAATATCGGTGGCCACCAGGATATCGTACTTACCGCTGCGGAAGCCGTTGATTGCCTGCTGGCGCTTGTTCTGACTCATGTTGCCCTGAAGCGCGGCGGTCCGATAGCCCTGGCTTTCAAGCTGCAGCGCCAGGCTGCGCGCCCGATGCTTGGTACGGGTGAAGACGAGCACGCGGCCGGTGGGCGTGCGTTCTAGCATGGTAAGCAAAAGGCGCGTCTTGCGATGGTCAGGCACGGGGTAGAGCGCGTGATCCACAGTCTTGGCCGGGGCAATCATGCCGATTTGCACCGTTACGGGATCGCGCAGGATTTCACTGGACAGACTGCGGATATCGTCGGGCATGGTTGCCGAGAAGAAGAGGGTCTGACGCTCCGTGGGCAACTTGCGCAGAATCCGGCGGATGTCCGGCAGGAAGCCCATGTCGCACATGCGGTCCGCTTCATCCAGAACGAGAACTTCCAGATGGGAGAGGTCGATGGCGCCGTCACCCATAATGTCCAAAAGCCGTCCGGGGCAAGCGATGACCACCTCAGCCCCCCGGCGAAGAGCCTTGATTTGGGCGGCCTTGCTCACCCCGCCATAGACCGTAACGCTACGCACCCGGGTCTTGCCGCCGAGTTGACGGGTGCTCTCGTGGATCTGTTCGGCCAACTCGCGGGTCGGGGCCAGGACCAGGGCCCGCACGCGCTTGAGCGGCCCCCTGGTCAGGCGCTGCAAGGTCGGCAGCATGAAGGCGGCCGTCTTGCCGGTGCCCGTTTGGGCCAAGCCCAATACATCACGGCCCTCAAGGATGGCAGGGATTGCTTGCGTTTGAATGGGGGTGGGGGTGGTGAAACCCGCCGCGGAAATGCCCGCGTTGATACGCGGATCGAAGGAAAACTGTTCGAAATTCATTTATGGGAGTACTCCTTGACTCCGGTGAGCCAAGTCGCACTCTCAGCCCAAACTTTTACGTAGTGCCAATGCCCATTGTTCGGGCAGCACTCACGTGGAAACTAGACGGCAAACCCAGTGTCTGCCGTTACAATAGCCCAGTATACAGGCTCAGCTTGGTTCTACCTAATTGCGCATACCGTAGAAGCACGCATGCCTAACCAAAGTCGTTTGCCAGCCAAAACAATCTCACCTACACTGTGTTCGTTCAACCTGTGTTCGTTCAACCTGTGTTCGTTCAACCTGTGTTCGTTCAACCTGTGTTCGT
>CAYZLP010000113.1:0-3087 GCA_964478635.1 uncultured Caldilineaceae bacterium | reverse complement strand
TCAACCTGCGTATATGGCCGGCGCCGGCGACACTTCCCCCGACACTGTGCGCACGGAGAAGACCCGTCCGGACTTTGTCTCCGGTCACTTGCGACGGTAAAGGAGTTCTACGTGAACGTCTTGTTCATCGGCGGTACCGGCATCATCAGTTCGGCGTGCAGTGAGCTCGCCCTTGCCCGAGGCATCGACCTTACCCTGCTCAACCGCGGGCAGAGCAACCGACCGCGCCCAGATGGGGCGCAGGTGATCCGGGCAGATATCACCGATGGTGCGGCGGTTGCTGCGGCCCTCAAGGGCAAACGCTTCGACGCAGTCGTGAATTGGATTGCCTTCACGCCCGACCATATCGAGCGTGACATTGCCCTCTTCCGCGGCTGCACGGACCAGTATATTTTCATCAGCTCGGCCTCGGCGTATCAGACGCCACCCCTGAGCCTTCCCGTCGTGGAATCCACACCGCTGCGCAATCCCTTTTGGGCCTACTCGCGGGCGAAAATTGCGTGTGAAGAGGCCCTCATGGCGGCCTACCGAGCGGAAGGCTTCCCCGCAACCATTGTGCGACCTTCCCACACCTATGATCGGAGCTTGTTACCCTTCTATGGAGGCTACACGGTCATCGATCGGATGCGCCGGGGCCGTCCGATTGTTGTGCATGGCGACGGGACTTCACTCTGGGTTCTGACCCATCATCGAGACTTCGCCAGGGGCTTCGTCGGTCTCCTGGCCAATCCCCACGCGATCGGAGAAAGTTTCCACATCACAACGGACGAAGTGTTGACCTGGAATCAAATTGCCGCGACCCTCGCCAGGGCAGCTGGAACAGAAGCCCGCGTCGTGCACGTGCCGTCCGTTACCATCCGGGACTTTCATAACGAGTGGGGCGACAGCTTGCTTGGCGACAAGTCTCACAGTATGATCTTTGATAACGGCAAGATCAAGCGCTTCGTGCCGGATTTTGCGGCTACCATCCCCTTCGCCCGCGGGGCGGAAGAGATCCTGGCATGGTACGATGCCGATCCCGCCCGCCAGGTCACTGATGACGCCGCCAATACGCTCTTTGACCGCATTATCCGGGCACAGGAAGCTGTGTCACCCAAATAAGAAGGAGAATGCACCATGCATCGTAGCCGACTGGCCGGTCTGATCATTGACTGCGATACCGATGATCTCGACAAAGCCGCCGCCTTTTGGAGCAGGGCTCTGGGCTTCCCGGTCAAAGCGTCGTCAGATCCCATCGATGAGCACTATGTCCACCTCGACAGCGGCGCGCTGGGGCTTCATGTTGAAGTGCAGCGTGTCGATCATCCCAGTCGGGTGCATCTCGACCTGGTTACGAATGACCTCGAGGCTGAGGTAACGAGGCTGGAACGATTGGGCGCCCGTCGCGTGCAGTTCGTCCACAACTGGTGGGTGATGGAAGCGCCGACGGGTCAGCGCTTCTGTATCCTGCCGACGCAGAAGCCGCTTGAAGACGGCAATCCATGGCCCGATGAAGCTGAGCCATGATCGAAATCAACGAAAAGCTCGGAATCCCGGACGATGAAGTCACGTTTGAGGCGATCCGGGCCCAGGGTGCAGGCGGCCAGCACGTCAACAAGAGCTCAACGGCAATCCAGTTGCGCTTCGACATCGGCGCCAGTTCATTGCCCGCGCCGGTCAAGAATCGCCTTCTCCGCCGGCGCGACCGTCGCATCACGAAAGACGGTATCGTGATGATCAAGGCGCAGCAACATCGCAGCCAGGAACAGAATCGTACTGAGGCCACCGAGCGTCTCGTCGATTTGGTGCGCAGCGCGCTCTACGTTCCGAAACAGCGCAAGCCAACGCGTGCCTCACGCGCATCCGTGGAGCAACGCATTGCCGCGAAAAAGCGCCTCAGCCAGAAAAAGGAATGGCGCAAAAAACCGGATGACTAGGCCTAGAAGGAGAAACAACTTGTGGCAGTGAAATTGATCCAGGTAGGGCTCGGCGGCTGGGGCCGCTCGTGGGCGAGAGGCGTCCTGCCCGCCGTTGCAGAAATCAAGCCGGTCGCATATGTCGAGCCGGACGCGGCAAACCGGCTCAAGGCCCAGAATGAACTTGGAGCAGGGCCCGACCGTTTTTTCCCCAGTCTGGAGGAGGCCGTAGCCGCGGTCGACACGGACGCTGTTCTCATCACGACGCCGGTCGGCAGTCATGTGCCGCTCGGCCTGGCCGCGCTGGCAGCGGGCAAACACGTGATGATCGAGAAGCCGCTGGCACTGAGCGTGGAGGTCGCGCGCCCATTAGCAGAGCGCGCGGAGGCAGCCGGCTTGATCGCCATGGTAAGCCAGAACTATCGATACTTCCCTGCACCTCAAAAGGCGGCTCATCTCGTGCGGAGTCGTGCGCTGGGTCGGCCCCAGCAGATCTCCATCGAGTTTCGCCGGAATCTTAGCACTCATTCACCGGCACATTTCCTGCTGGATCAACCCCTGCTGATTGACATGGCCATCCATCATTTCGACTTGCTACGCATGGTGCTGCAGGATGAAGCGGTCGAAGTCTTCTGCCGCACCTGGAATCCGTCGGGCAGCCCTTATCAGGAGGCGCCAGCAGGCGCGGCCATCATCCGTTTTGCCGGCGGCGTCATGGTGACATACCAAGGCAGCTGGGTCAGCACGGGCAAGCCGACCTACTGGGCGGGCGATTGGCGCATTGAATGTGATGAGGGCGAGATCGCCTGGACGAGCCGGGCCGGCGGCGCCTTTGGCCCGAAACGCGACCGGCTGATCATCAAGGAACCAAAGCGCCGGGCCGAGCGGATTCCGCTGCAGCCCGACGCGCTGACGGGCCGGGCGGCAGGTCTGCGTGCATTCGCCCGGGCGATTGAAGGCGGGGAACTGTCATCCTTTGCCAGCACCGCACGCGATAATTTGGGCAGCATTCGCCTGATGGAGGCCATGGTGCGGTCTGCGGAACTCGGGAAACCAGTTCATCTGCCGGCGGAGTAGTCGTCAGTTAGGTTGGTTCTGTCATTCTGAACGGGTCGAACCGAAATTTTCGGATTTGATGACTGTCCAGTGAAGAATCTCGACGTAGCCGGAGCAGAGATTCTTCACTGGACAG
>CAYZLP010000112.1:0-9991 GCA_964478635.1 uncultured Caldilineaceae bacterium | reverse complement strand
CGGCGGCTGGACCCGCGGGCCGAAAGCGAACGTCCGCACCTCGAACCGCTGCCGATCACCAAACCGGTCGAAGCGGAAACGCCGGCCGGCTTGAAAGTCGTGATGTTGCCGGATGACGCGGTTGACGCTGCAGACGACGATGCGGCAGCTCTTGGCAGGGCTGCCGCAAGCGGCGCTGCAGGGTAAGAGGCAATGGCCGATATCATCCCACTGCACGGTGCAGGACTGCCTGGCGGAGCTGGCGGATCTTCCGGGAAGCCGTGCCAGCTCCATCCGCAGAGCATGTGTCCCGCCTTCGGCTCCCTGCGCGTGCTGACGCGCATGGAGGGCTCCCATCCGGTGATGGCCACCGATACGGGCTGCCTGTACGGTCTCACGTTTGTCACCCACTTCTACGGCGCCCGGAAGTCGATCCTGGCGCCGGAACTGGGTACGGCAGAGTTGATGGCCGGCGAAGTCGTAGAAGGCACCATTGCCGCAATCGAGACGGCAGCCAGGGAACCAGGCTGCGAACTGATTCCCGTCGTCTCGCTCTGCGTGGCGGAGACGGCCGGGCTGCCCGAGGAGATGTTGCCCAAGCGGGTGGGCAACGCCGAAGTCGTGCTGGTCCGCGTACCGGCCTATGCCATCCATTCCCATCCCGAGGCCAAGGATATCGCCCTTGCCGCGCTTCTAAAGCGTCTGGGTGAACCGGACCGTACCCGGGAAAGAAAGACCGTCGTGCTGTTGGGTGAGGTATTTCCGGCCGATCCGCTGATGATTGACGGCCTGCTAAGGCGCATGGGCGTGGAGGAAACCATCACCCTTCCCGGCCGGGCCATAGGCGATTTGCGCCGTGCAGGCCAGGCCCACGCCGTGGCGCCGCTGCATCCGTTCTATAAGGAAACGCTGGCCGTCTTCCGCAAATGGGACATCCCCATTGCCGGCGGTGCGCCGGTCGGCATCAGCGGCACCTATGCCTGGCTCAAAGCGATCGGGGAATTGTTGGAACTCGACCCGGCCCGCGTAAATCAGGTCGCTGAAGAGGAACGGGAACGTGCCACGGCCATTGCCCGGGCCCACCCATTGTCCGGACGGCTGCTGGTAACGGGTTACGAAGGTACCGAAACCGCCTATGCCCGGCTGCTGGTCGAGGCCGGCGCCGAGGTGCCTTATGTCTCGACCTCCATCGGTCAGGATCCGCTGACGCTGCCCGACGAAATGTGGCTGCGGGCGCGGGGTACCCAGGAGGTCGTCTATCGCAAGTCGCTGGAGGAGGATATGGCGGCGCTGGACGCCTACGCACCGGATTTTGTCCTGGGGACGACGTCGTTTGCGGCGGCGTGCAAGGAGCGAGGCATCCCGGCCATGTATTTCACCAACCAGCTCGCCTCGCGCCCCTTTTTCCTGAGCGGGGGCATGGGCGCGACTGTCGGCTTCATCAACCAGACGCTGGCCGGCAGCGAGCGCTACCGCTGGATGGAGGAATTCTTCAGCCACTCGACTGGGGACGAAGGCGCACATGCCTAAAGTGATTCGCGATCTACCCGACACCAGTAGCTATTGGGCCGCCGTGTGGACCATCTGCCCCATGCAGGATGTCCATGTGATCTGCGACGCGCCCATCGGCTGTTTCAACCTGGTTGCCACGGCCGTGAGCGACTACACCGACGCTATTCCGCACATTGAGAACATCACGCCATCCGTCATTCGTGAAGAAGAAGTGGGCGGGACCGGCACCGGCCCTGCGGTCCGGCGCACTTACGAGGGGTTGCGCGATGCCGGCGTCCTGGCGGGCAAACGGCTCATCGTGATCTCCACGGCGGAAAGTGAAATGATCGGCTCCGATCTGTCGGACCTGGTACTGCGGCTCCAGCCGGGTGCCACCTTCTTTCACAGCGATTCGCTGGCCGAGGACGAATGGACCGGACGCGACCGGGTTCTGCAATGGCTCTGGGAGCAGTACGGTACGGATGCAGGGCATGTCGAGGTTGAGCCGGGCCTGGTCAACATCATCGGCCCCACCTACGGCTGCTTCAATGCGCCGTCCGATCTGGAAGAGATACGCCGGCTCATCGAAGGCGCGGGCGGACGCATCAACCTAATCTATCCGTATGAAGCGACCCTGAGCCGCACGCCCGAGCTTGCCAGGGCCCAGGTTAACGTCGTTCTCTACCAAGAATTCGGCCACACCCTGGCTGCGACCCTGGACCGCCCCTGGCTGCATGCGCCCATGGGCATGCGCGGGACGACCCGCTTCCTGCATGAGTTGGGCGAATTGCTGGGAACCCAAGCCCAAGTGGCCGCCTTTATCGAGCGGGAAAAGCGCACGACGCTGCAGGCAGTCTGGGATCTCTGGCGAGGGCCGCAGAGCGACTGGTTTGCCACGACCGACCTCGGAATCGTTGCGACCCGTACGTATGTGGATGGCCTGACAGCCTATCTGGGGGATGAACTGGGGATGCCCATCGTCTTGCGCGCGGCCCGCCCTCTGCGACCTGGCGAGCCGGACAACGAAGGCGTGCGCCAGCTGCTGCATGCAAAACCGCCGACCTTTTTGTTCGGCTCGATCAACGAACGGATCTACCTGAGCGAAGCAGGGGCCAAGCAGACCAATTACATTCCGGCTGCATTCCCGGGACCGACGGTCCGCCGAGCTGTTGGCACGCCGTTTATGGGCTATCGGGGCGCGGTCTACGTTCTGCAGGAAATTGTCAATCGGCTCTATGATACGCTCTTCCATTTCCTGCCCGTGGATGGCGCCTACGCGCACGCCCGAAGCGGCGGCAGTTCCGGCGCCAATGGCGGCCCGCCGTCAGCCGGCCAGGCGCCCGGCAATCTGCCCTGGACCGACGAAGCCAAAACGGCATTGGACGAAGCGCTGGCGAAGTTGCCCTTCCTCTCCCGCATCTCCGCCAGCCGGGAGTTGCAGATGAAGGCGGAACTGCTGGCCAGGCAGAGTGAAGCCCCGGAAGTGACGGTCGATTTTGTGACGCAGATGTTGGCTGCCGGTCCGAACTAACAGAGACGTCACTTGAACTTCGTACATTCCCGCCGGTTTTTGCGCTGGAGGAATGTACGAAGTACAAATAATGTGACAATCAGTAGACAGTGTGAAGCACGTGAGCGCATTCTTCAAACCACTCACCTGGGGACTCAATCAACTTGCCCTGGCCATCATGGCGGTGGGCGACTGGGCCCGCGTCTGGGGCGAGTCCCATCCAACAACCGCCCGCTGGATGGGCGTCTTCCGCCTGGGCCTCTTCCAATTCGGCATCGGCCTCTCGCTGGCGCCGATTACGGGTACGCTGAATCGAGTGCTGATCGATGAACTGCGCATTCCCGCGGTGGCGGTGGCGCTGCTCATCTCCCTGCACTATTTCGTATCGCCCATTCGGGCCATGGTCGGTTACCGCTCGGACGTGGCCCGCTCCAAAGGCAAGTGGCGCACGCCCTTCGTGGTGTTGGGCGTCATGCTGACCTATGGCGGCCTTGCCTGTGCTCCCTTCGCCCTGATCCTGCTGGGCGGCAACGGCGTGATTCCGTTCTGGGTGGCCATGCTCATCTGCATGGCAATCTTCCTCGCCTACGGCGCCGGAATCAACATCGTCGAAACGGTCTACCTGGCCCTGGTCAGCGACATTACGCCGCCCAACGAGCGGGGCAAAGTCCTTTCCGTGCTGTGGGGCATGCTGGTTCTGGGCACCGTGGTGAGTGCCATTATCGTCAGCGGCCTGCTGGTCGAATACAGTCATGCGCGGCTCATTCGCGTTATGCAGGGATCGGCCATCGTCTTCGTGGTGCTGACCTTCATCGCCCTCCGCCGCCAGGAACGCCTCCGATCTGACGGCACGATCATTGCCAGTGAAGAGATTGCCCGGATCCGGCTCTCCTTGTGGGAGTCCATCCGCATGTTGAGCGGGCAGAAAGCGCTGATGGGGCTCTTCGGGGTCATCTTCATCGCCACCATGGCTTTTGCAACCCATGATGTACTGCTGGAACCCTATGGCGGACAGGTTCTGGGCATGAGCGTCTCCGATACGATGCGGTTGACGGCGCTCTGGGGCGTGACCATGGTTGGAGGCGTGGGTCTTGCTGCGCTGCTGCTTCGGTCCAAGCTGTCTCTAACCTTTCTCATCGGCCTGGGCTGCACCATCGGGCTATTCGGATTCGGCGTGATCTGCTATGCTAGTGACGGCGCAATGATCGCACCGTTTCTCCTCGGCGTGGGTATGATTAGCCTGGGGCGTGGCGTCTTCCTGGTGGGCAGCATCGTCCTGGTCATGTCACTGACCGACGTCAACCATGCCGGCCTCTTCTTGGGTATATGGGGCATCGTGCAGGCCATGGGCCAAGGGCTGGGTATCATCAGCGGCGGCCTTATCCGCGACCTCGTACAATACAGAACGGGCAACGTCGTCTTAGGCTATACCGTGGTATACAGCATGTCTCTCTTGCTGCTGCTGGGCGTCGTTCTGGCGTTGATATTGGGCTTGCGCAAGTCGCTGCGTGTGGATGAGATCAAAATGCCGTGGAATGCCGGAGAGGAAATACCCGCTGACCAGTTGGTATTTTAGTCGGTTTCTTTGTCGGTTATCAGGCACGATAATATCAGTTTCGTAAGGAATGAATGATGACCATGCAAGTGCGTAGTACTCGGTTCGCCGTGGGGCTGTTGCTGATTGCCCTCCTGCTCGGCGGGTGCGGTCAATCGATTGCCAGCTTCGGCTTGGAGTCGGTGCCGGTGGATTCCGCTTCCGTGACGCAAACGTTGCGCTATGTGGAAGGAATCAAGGAAGGTCCGCAGTATGAAATTGGACTCACGCTGCCTGAGGATTGGGTTGGTAACTTTATCACCTCGACTGCGGGCAATACCGTCTATTATCAATTCGTGGACGAATCAGGACGCCGTTACCCGATCTTTTCCATTGAGGCGCTGTCGGAAGAGCAGTTCTGGCAGCAGCAGGGTAGCTATCCGGCCCAGCGGGTGAGTCTCCGCAACACGCCTGACACATATTTCGTCTACCATGTCCTCGAAGACGCTTTCCATTCCGGGCTGCCCAAGGCCGATTTCCAGGCCCTGGCCGAGCAGGTGCCGGGTGTGATGTCGAGCTTCGATATCGTCAATTGATCGATCGCTTTTATTTTCTGATTTCTCGACTTTCTCGACCCCTTGGAAGGAGCTTGTTGCCATGTGGCCTGATTTTGTGAATTTCTGGGACTACGTACTCAGTCTCAACTTCTTGATCACGATGGGGCTTGTCTTGGCATTCTTTCTGCCCGTCCTGCTCAGCGTTTGGCTGACGTGGCAGTCCAACGATGACGAATCCTTTGAAGCGGGACCCGACGGAGCTTGAAGAGAGACGTTGACGCCCTCCGTTCTTGAAGGATCTGCCCACGCGCCCGCTGTAGCGCCGTCAGGGTCTATCGGCGCGCCCCCCGGCGAACAGACGCCGGTCTTCCCCTTTACGGCAATCGTGGGACAAGAAGACTTGAAACGCGCGCTCCTGCTCTGCGTCATCGATCCCAGCATCGGCGGCGTCATGGTCATGGGCCACCGTGGGACCGCCAAGAGCACTGCCGTCCGCTCGCTGGCCGCCCTTCTGCCGCCCATGCAGCAGGTTGCCGGCTGTCCCTATAACTGCGACCCGGAACGGCCCTCGCCCCTCTGCCCCCACTGTCAGGGACGGTTGGAAGAGGGCCGGGCTGCACTGACCGGCCCCGTCCCCGTCATTGACCTGCCCCTGGGTGCGACCGAAGACCGCGTCGTCGGCTCCCTCGACATTGAGCGGGCCCTGGTGGACGGCGTCCAGTCCTTCGCACCGGGCTTGCTGGCCCGGGCCAATCGGGGCTTCCTCTACATCGATGAAGTCAATCTGCTGGAGGACCATCTGGTCGATCTCCTATTGGACGTTGCGGCAAGCGGCGTAAACGTCGTGGAACGCGAGGGCATCAGCATTCGCCACCCCGCACGCTTCGTGCTGGTGGGCAGCGGCAATCCAGAAGAGGGCGATCTCCGTCCGCAGCTGCTGGACCGCTTTGGCCTTCACGCCCGGATCACAACCATCGATGACATTGAGCAGCGGGTCGAAATCGTCCGTCGGCGGCGTGCGTACGACACCGATCCGGCCGGCTTTGTCGCGGCGTGGGCTCCTGCGCAGGAGGAGCTGGCGGCGCGATTGGAGCATGCGCGCCAATCCTTGGCCTCGATTGAATTGACCGACGCAGCCATTCGAGCCGCGGCCGAGCTTTGCGTTGCGCTGGACGTGGACGGTCACCGGGGCGAGTTGACGCTCTGCCGTGCGGCCGTCGCCCAAGCCGCGCTGGAGGGCAGAACGGCAGCCGAACCCGCCGATATCGCCGGCGTTGCCACGCTTGCCCTACAGCATCGCCTGCGCAAGGATCCGTTAGAGAGCATTGCCGACGACGTGCGCGTCGAACGAGCTGTAGCGGCATACATGGTGCAGATAGCGCCGGACAATGGCGAGAACAAGACCGAAACGAGCGTCTCGTGAAGTTTTCAGTTGAAAACTTCACGTTACCCTTCTAGCGGTAGATCGATTACAATGCCACCATTGTCTGCGTGTTGATCAGGATAAGCTCCCCAATGACTCAAGAATCGAACCCAATCCGAGACAGTGCCCATTTCGTTTACATCACCATGGATGGCGGCCACAACGCCGCCCTGCGCACCGCGGCCGCCGAGTTGGAGCGGGAATATGGCATCCGCATGAACCTCTCACTCCATCGCTCGCCCGATCTGAAGACAGAGGCCGACTGGCAGCGACTGGCAAGTGACATCGACCGCGCCGACTTCATCTTTGGCTGCATGATCTTTGGTGAAGACCAAGTTCGTCCCCTGCAGAAAATCCTGGAAGACCGGGAAACGCCGACCTGTTTCATTACCAGCAATCCGGCCATCATCCGCACGACGCGCCTGGGCAAGTTCGTGATGAAGCCCCAAGAGGAGACCGACAGTTCGCCCGGACCGTTCAAACGCGTGATGAACTGGCTGCGGCCCAAGAAGGGCCGGTCTGAAGGCAAAAGCCAGACCGCGCTCCTGCAAAACCTGACCAAGGTGATGAAGTACATCCCCGGAAAAGCCCGGGACATTCATACCTTCGTCGCCATGCACGACTACTGGCTCCACAGCACGCCCGAAAACCTGAAGCGCATGATGTGCCTGCTCCTCGACCGCTACGTCGAAGGCTTTGCCGGGCGCGTGCCGGTAGAGGATGCAGTCAAATATCCCGATGCCGCCCTCTACCATCCCGATGCGCCCGCGCCTTTTGAAGACATAGAAAGCTATCGTGCCTGGCGGATTGAGCAGGGTCTGCCGGTAAGCCGTCCCGGCAACGAGGTCGGCGCCGCAGGCATCCTGACCATGCGGGCCATCATTCTCAGCGGCAACACCAATCCCCTGGACGCTCAGATCCGGGCCATCGAAGCCCATGGTATTGAAACACGCACGATCTACAGCGCCATTCTCGACTACCGGCCGGCTATGGAGAAGTTTCTCCTGCAGCCGGGCGCCGACGATGCCCGGCTGGGCGACGTCGACGTGCTCCTGCAAGGCATGGGTTTTCCCTTGGTCGGCGGGATGGCCGGCAGCCAACCGGACAAGGCCGCGGCCATTCTAAGCGAGTTGGACGTGGGCTATTTCGACCTGATTCCGCTGGCCTTCCAGAATGTGGAGGAGTGGCGCACGAGCCAGGTGGGCCTCATGCCCATCCATACGGCCATGAATATCGCCCTGCCCGAATTGGATGGCAGTGCAGAGCCGGTCGTTTTCGGCGGCCCCACCCGGACCAGCGACAAGCATGCCCCCAATCAGCCCGAGATCGACCAGACCGCACGCCGCATCGCCCGGCGGGTGCGCCTGCGTCGCAAGCAGAACGGGGAGAAGCGCATCGCCATCGTCCTGTTCAACTTCCCGCCCAACATGGGCAACGCCGGCACCGCCATGTATCTGGACGTCTTCAACAGCGTCCAGCGCCTGCTGCAGGAAATGGCGGCGGCCGGTTACGATGTCGAGGTTCCTGAGGATGTAGACGAATTGCGCCGGCGGGTCGTAGAGGGCAATGCGACGCGCCACGGCACGGACTGCAATGTGGCGGACCAATTGCCGGTGGGCGACTACCAGCGCCTCTTTCCGGCCTACACAGGCATCGAGGAACACTGGGGCTATCCACCGGGCGAACTCCTCAATGACGGGCGGAATTTTCATATTCTGGGCGCCCATTTCGGCAAGGTCTTTGTCGGCGTGCAGCCGAGTTTCGGCTACGAGGGCGACCCCATGCGCCTGCTCATGGGCACGGGCTGTTCCCCCCACCACGGCTTCGCTGCCTTCTATGCCTGGCTGGATCACGTTTATGATGCCGACGCCGTGCTCCATTTTGGCACCCATGGCGCATTGGAGTTCATGCCCGGTAAACAAAACGGCCTAGGCGCCGACGACTGGCCGCACCGTCTACTGGGCAGCTTGCCAAACTACTACTACTACTGCGTGAACAATCCCAGCGAGGCCTCCATTGCCAAGCGCCGGGGCGCAGCCACGCTCATCAGCTACATGGTACCGCCCCTGCAGCAGGCCGGGCTCTACAAAGGATTGAGGCTGCTCAAGGATAGCCTGGACAGCTACCGGCAACAGCCCGATCCCAACTTGTTGGAAGATATCCGCACCCAGGCGGAGCGGCTCGGCATTACCGTAGGCGAACCGAAGATTGAAGCATCGACCGGCCACAACGGCGCATCGAATGGCTATGCGAATGGCAACACCAACGGCTATGCAAACGGCAGTTCGGCCGACTTCACCAACGGCAACCTGACTGTCGACGCCTCCCAATACATCAACGGCAACAGCAACGGCCATGCCAACGGCAGCGGCATCGGCGATGAAGAGGCCTACATCACGGCCCTCAACCACGAATTGATCCAGGTCGAGCATCGCATGATTCCCCTGGGCTTGCACGTGCTGGGGCAGCCCCCTTCCAGCGACGAACTGGTCGACATTCTGGCCCTGGTCGCGGCCTTCTACCGCATTCCCCATCCGACCAAGAAAAAGGAGACGCTGCCTCCGCTGCCCGCCCAGATCGCCGAAGGGTTGGGCTGGGACTATGCCCGGCTCCAGAAGACGGTGAAGGAGGATCCGGTTTCCCAGGAGCGCTGGGAGCAGCTGGAAACGACCCTGCATGAGATCATGCGCCGCTTCGTCGAGGCGGCGCAACAGCCCGCTTTCGACAGCAGCGCGCTGGATCGGTATCTGGCCAAGCTGGCCCATATTCCAGAAGGTCACCTCCAGTCGCTTTGGAGCTATCTCGCCGATCTCATGGGCCGCATCCTGCAGGAGCAGGAGATCCAGGGCCTGCTGCGCGCCTTGAACGCGGGATTTATCCCGCCTTCGCCGGGCAACGATGTGGTGCGCAACGACAAAGTTGCCCCCAGCGGACGCAACATTCACTCCCTCGATCCCTACCGGGTGCCCACTCCGGCCGCCTATCATGCGGCCGAAGAGATCGTGAACCAGATGCTCGAACGCCTGGTGCGCGAGCAGGGCGCGCTGCCTGAAAGCATCGCCATGGTGCTCTGGGGAACGGACAACCTGAAGAGCAACTGCGAAGGCGTGGCCCAGGTCATGTGGCTGCTCGGCGCACGCACGATTCTCGATGAACTGGGCAACGTGGCCGACGTGGAGCTCATTCCCCTGGAAGAGTTGGGCCGGCCGCGCATAGACGTCGTCATGACCGTCAGCGGGATTTTCCGGGATCTGCTGCACCATCAGATGAACTTGCTGGACAAGGCCGTGCGCATGGCGGCCGCAGCGGATGAACCCATCGCCCAGAACTTTGTCCGCAAGCACGCACAGACCCAGGCCGACAAACTCGGTCTCTCCATCAACGAGGCTGCAACCCGGGTCTTCTGCAACGCACCGGGCGTCTACGGAGCCAACGTCAATCACCTGGTGGAAAGCAGCAACTGGGAGGACGACGGCGAGCTGAGCGACATGTTCCTC
>CAYZLP010000111.1:0-10028 GCA_964478635.1 uncultured Caldilineaceae bacterium | reverse complement strand
GGCGATTTGGGCACGCGCGGCTGTCGCGAGGGTCCGCTCAGGGTGACAGCGAGCGCACCTCTGTCATGCTGAACGGGTCAAACCGCCAAGGTTGGTCGTCACGAATGACCAGGGAAGCATCTCACGGTCCATAGCAGCGAGACCCTTCGCTGGCGATTCGGCTAAGCGAGGTTGTCGCTACGACCCGCTTAGGATGACAGGATGGCGTATTCAACACTGACCGGCCCCTGCCGATCCGCCCTGCACCAGCCCCGTTCACGGGGCGTCGTTCGGTAGCCCGTGGTCCTCAGCCCCCGGCGGCTTCAAAGGGAATTACCCTGCAGTGGACTTGCGGCAAATGTACGAATACGTTGTCTCCCGGGCGAAGCCGGGCATCCGCAGGCAGGAAGGCCCGTACCGCCTCCTGACCGACAGCAATGCGACACTCGATCCGGTCGCCCAGAAAAGCGAGTTCCTGGACACGCGCGGGGAGGACATTGTGATCGTATTCGTTCCGGTCACCGCAAAGCACGAGGTGCTCCGGCCGAATGGTGACATGGACGGCCTGCCCCGCACTGCATTCAGACGGCACTCGACACGCGATCGAGCCGAGCGCCGTCTCTACCATGGCCGAGTTCGCAATGGAGGCTGCATCCGCCACCTTGCCCGCCAGCAGATTGGTCGTGCCGAGAAAGGTGGCCACGAAGTGATTGGCCGGCTGCGCATAAATCTCGCGCGGCGTATCTTGTTGCACGATCTTGCCTTCCGACATGACCGTCACAATGCTCGACATGGCCAGCGCTTCCGTCTGATCGTGGGTAACGTAAATCGTCGTAATGCCCAGACGCCGCTGCAGGTCACGCAGTTCGAAGCGCATCTGCTCGCGCAGCTGGGCATCCAGGTTGCTCAGCGGCTCATCCAACAAGAGCACCTTGGGTTCGCGTACGAGCGCCCGGGCAAGCGCCAAGCGCTGCTGTTGCCCGCCGCTCAATTTGGTCGCCGGCCGTTCCTCAAGGCCATCCATCTGCACGGTGGCCAGCGCCCGCGTTACCTTGTCTTTGATTTCGTCGCGACGATACCGCTTGCGGCCAACGGTCAACGGAAAGGCTACGTTCTCGAATACGGTCATGTGCGGCCAGATGGCATAGGACTGGAAGACCATGCCGATGTCTCGTTCGTACGGTGGCACAAATCTTCTGTCGCCCACAGAAGTAATGGTCTGGCCGTCGATTGAAATCTCGCCCTGGACGGGACGTTCCAGGCCGGCAATCAGGCGCAGCGTCGTTGTCTTGCCGCAGCCGCTCGGTCCCAGCAGGGTGAAGAACGAGCCTTCAGGCACCGTGAAGCTTACGCCCTGCAGCACGCGGACCGTTTCACCCCGACGATCCGAATAATGTTTGACCAGGTTGTCTACGCGTACCATGTCATGCCCGTTCACTATTGTTATTCGATCCGTGGTCCAAACTGACTGCCCAGTCGGAGGGCAAGCGCCACAAGAGCGACCAGAAAGCCCATCAAGATGACGCTCAACGCCGCCACAATGGTGAACTGACCGCCATCCCATAGATCGAAAATCAGGATGGAAAGAACCATGCTCTTGCTGCTGTAGAGCAATACGGAGCTCGAGAATTCGTCGAAGGCCGCGATGAATATGTAGATAAAACCGGCCAGCAGCCCCGGTCTTAGCAGCGGCAAGGTAACACGTCGAAAAGTCTGGAGCCAGGAACCGCCCGACATGGCGGCTGCTTCCTCCAGTTCATCGTGAATCTGGACCATGGATGCCGAGTTGGCCCGAAATCCATAGGGCAGATAACGGGTCACGTAGGCGATCAGCAGGATCCACAGCGTTCCATAGATGGGGATTGGCAGGGTCAGATAGAGCCACAACAAGCTGACGCCGAGGACGATGCCCGGAATCGTGATCGGCAGAAACGTAACGCTGTCCAGCAGCCTCCGCCCCTTCCAGCGACTCTTCACGGTGATCCACGCAATGAGCGCCGTCAGCAGCATGACGATCAGCGCGCTGCCGAAACTGAGCATCATGCTGTTGAACAGGGCGCGATGCATCCGATCCATCTTCAGAATAAAGGCATAGTTGTCCAACGACAGGCGTCCGAGTTCGTCCAGGCCTGGCGTCACGTACGACGGCATGAGTGAGGTCCAGAGCAGGATCAGAAAGGGCAATCCGACCAGCAGCGCGAAATAGACCAGGATCAACCCCCCGATCACATAGCGCCATGGACCCAACTCGATGACGTGCGCTTTGAAGCCCCGCCCTGTCACCGTGGCATACGTTTTGCGGTCTGTCGTCATGCGGCTGTAGATGCCGATCCCAATCGCGCTGATGACGGCAAGACCCACGGCAAATGCCGCAGCCTGGCCATAGTCCGGGGGAAACTCGCGCAGGGCAAGCCAGATCCGCGAGGTGAAGACCCGAACGTCACCGCGCAGGCCGATGAGGGCCGGGACTTCAAACGACTCAAGTCCGCGGATGAACATGATCAGGGACACCGCGGCCATGGCCGGCGCCGCCAGCGGCAGCGTCACCCGCCGCACCATGCCCGCATAGGTGGCGCCGGAGGCCAGGGCGGCCTCCTCCAAAGCGGGATCCATGGAGCGAAAGGCCGCCACCATCAGCAGAAAGACCAGGGGCGAGAGGCGAAGTCCCTGCACCCAAATCATGCCGCCCATGCCGTAGATATCGAATGGCGCCTCCTCTAGTCCAAGGGTCGCCATGAGCAGTTGGTTGAGAACGCCGATCCGCGGGCTCAATAGGAGAATCCAGGATATGGTATGGAGAATGCCCGGGATGACCAGCGGGATCAGGACCAGGGCGCTCAGCAGGCTCTTGAAGGGCGTGTTGGTGCGCTCGATGACAAACGCAATAGTGGTACCCAATGTCAACGCGAGCAGCGTCGACCCCGCCGCGTAGAGGACGGAGTTGAACAGTAGGGTATAGGCGGTTGCGTCACCGAATGCATGACGATAGTTCGCCAGCGTTAGGGGACCGGCTTCCACCGGGCTTCCCTGCTTGAAGCTGCCCCAGAGCAACATGCCCAGCGGCACGCCCGCCAGGTAAATCACGATCATCACCGCCAGGCCCACAATCCAAAGCCGGGCGTCGGCAAAAGCCCCCAATCTTCGACTCAGTGACGTCGTCTCGTCGACGGACGCGGCGGGGTCTGGCTTGGCCCCTGCAGACAAGGCAAACCAAATACGCCGGGTGTCATTCGAGTCCAAGAATCGAGTTCCATTTCTCGGCATAGTAATCGTAATTTTCCGCATCGGCAGGTGCGGTGAAGACCAGAGTCAGGCCTGCGGTGAAGCTGGCCTCGCCGCCGTCCGCAACCGGTCGGGCCGGCGGTCGACCGACACTCAGGAGGGCGTTCTGTCCCGCCTCTGACAGCAACCAGTTGACAAAGAGCCGGGCCGTGGCCGGATTGGGCGCTCCGTTGGCTACGGCGACCATTTGCGGGTACGTGAAGACCGGTTCGGTCTTCACCCATTCGATGGGGGCGCCCTTTGCCTTCAGATCTTCTACCCGATAGGCGTAGAGGTTGGGTGCAATGGCAAATTCCCCTGCGGCAACCAGCTCCGCCAGCGCCGTATGGCCGTCGACCACGCCGGGATCGAGCGCGGCGATGCCTTCCCACAATTCAAGGGCATCCGCTTCACCCCAATGCTGGATCATGATCGACAATAGCTCAACATCCGATGCCTCGACCCCGATGAGACCGCGCCAGCGGGGATCCAGCAAATCTTCCCAACGGGTAGGAACATCTTCGGGAGCAACCAGTTCGGTATTGTAGCCGATCACCACGGGATTGATGCGGTCCATGGTCCAATAACCGTCGGCATCTTTGGCCTGCGGCGGATAGGCCGCGCTTTCGGGTGCCACAAAGCGGTCAAAAAGGCCCTCCTGCATGAGCCGGTGAACCTCGAAGGCCTGGGTTTCAAAGACGTCGGCGAACTGCTGCCCTGCCTGCGCCTCGATCAGTGCCTTTTGAATCATGCTGTCGCCGCTCGCACGATAATATTCGGGACGGGTAAACGGATAGGTCGCTTGAAACTGCCCCAAAATGATTTCCAGGTCATCAATGTTCATGGAGCTATAGACCATCAGGTTGCCGCCTTCAGCCTCCGCCGCCGCAATCAGCTCTTCCACCGTCTCCCACTCGGTTTGGGACACCGGCAGGGTTTCGCTGCCCTGGGGGGGTACCGGTGCAGCTTCCTGCTGGATGCAGCCGGTCGCCAGGATCAGAACCCAAACCAGCGTCAATAGCGGCCAAATTTTGGAACGATGAGTCGTCTTGCTGCCAACCATGATCTCTCCTCGATTCGTTGTTTTGTCGTGACTTTCTTTGGTCATCCAAGTGACAGTCGATCGCTCGCAATCGGCAGCAACTCGGCTGGGCGGCCAAGGTACACCTCATTCTCTTTTGTATCACCCAGGATGACGGCGCCCGCGCCGATCACGCATCCGCTTGCCAGCGTGACTCGATCGCGGATGGTTGCGTTTGCGCCGATGACGCAATAGGGTCCGATCTTGACGTTGCCGGCGATGGTCACGTTCGCTGCCAGGGAGCAGTGATCCATAATTTCGGTGTGATGGCCCACATTGGAGCCGGTCCCAACGTGGACATCATTGCCCAACCGGGCGAATGGATTGATCGAGCTCTTGGGTCCCACTTTACAGTTGTCGCCCATGATCAGGTCGGGCCACGTCAATGCGTGGCGGCTCACGTAGTTGATCAGGGTGTACCCCATCGCCTTGGCCTGGCGATAGCGCTCGGCGCGAATCCGATTCACCCGCGTGTGGCCGACGGCAATGTACATGTCGAATTGCTCGGGCGGATAGATCTCGGCCACCCTGTCGAAAGGCACAAGGGGACAGCCGGCGAATTCATCTTCTTGAATGTACTCCCCATCTACCGTGAAGGCTGCCACCTCATACGGTGAGTCGTGGGTGAGGAGGAGATGGGTTGCACTGGCAACCGTGCCGTTGCCGTACAGGATCAGTTTGTTCATGGCATCAACTCAAATATGTGCACGGGCCCAGACTCGCGAGCAACTGGGTCATTACATCGGCCCGAGAGTGGGAATAGATGAGTTTGTGGGCCCGATCCGCAATCTCGCGCCGCTCTGCTTCGTGCTCTAAGTAACGACAAATCGTGTCCGCCAGATCATCAACTTCCGCTTCGACATAATGCTCCCCAGGTACAAATGAGGAATGGGCCAAAGTCGGTTCGCTCACGACGAGCGCCCGGTTCTGGGCGGCCAGCGCAAAGCGCCCCACGTGGTTATCCCACGTAGTCCGCTGCAGATTGAGAACGACCTTGGTGCGGTTTAGCAAACGGGTCCGCGCTTCGCCGAAGACATAGGCATTCTCGACGCCGTCAACCACCATCATCTGCACGCCGCGTACGCTCAGGTCATTCTGCACCTTTGCCAATAGTCGGCGCCGACGCGCAGTCGCGGTCTTGCCCAGCCAGAGCACCGGTATGTCTCGCTCCAGACCCAGATCGGCGCCCCAATCCGGACGATAAGTGGGCGAGGGCGGAATGTACGGCGTGAAGCCCCTGGCCTGCAAGTATTCTCCGCGCCAGGGAGAACCGGTGACAAGGCGCGAGAGCACGCCCGCATTCTTCAGCCAATGTAGGTCTCCGTAATAGCGAAACCGATGCGCTTTTTTCGTTGCCCAGCCGAGAGGATCGCGAAGCTGCCAGCGGCCGTCCCTTCCAGGCCGGTACGCGGCTCTCTCCAATCGAGACCGCACATGTCCGGCTCTAGCAGTGAACCAGTCGGGTAGGGTGGGGTTGGGTAGCTGCTCCGTAATCCACCAGATGAGGTGAGGTCGCTCTGCCTCCGGGCAGGCGATGAGTTGCTTGGCCAGCGGCACAAGCGTGCCAAATGGACCGTAGGTAAAGATGACGTCCAGGCCGGTGGGCAGTTTGTCCAAATAGTGAATGGACCTGCTGTTGTGGCCCAGCTCCTCCATGATCTGGATGGTCTGCGAACCGAGACCGTCGCTTTCACCCCAGAATACAACGCCGATATTCATGATCTTCAGCCGATGCCCAGCATGCGCAATTTGTCGCTCAGACCAATTTTGGCATCCGGTGACGGTTCCTTTGCGGGTGGTTGAGCGTCGCGCAAATATTCTGCCAACAATTTGACCGTAGGTCTGTCAAAGAGCGTTCGGAGCGGAAATGTTACCCCGAGTTCGGAATCGATTTGAGCCAGAACACGCGCCGCCAGCAGCGAGTGGCCGCCCAGGTCGAAGAAGTTGTCATCGATGCCCACCGGCTCGATGCCCAGCGCTTCGGACCAGATTGCCGCCAGCTTGCGCTCGGCGGGCGTTTGCGGCGCCCCATAGGCTACATCCAATTGAGGTCGTGTGCCGTCTGGATCCGGTAAGGCCCGGCGGTCGACTTTTCCTCGTTCGGTCAGCGGCAGCTGATCCATGAAGATGTAGGCAGACGGCAGCATGTAGTCGGCGAGGGCTGGCGCCAGGGCGCTCCGCAGTCCGCTGGCCGTCAGTGCGGCTCGCTCGTGCGGTACGATGTAGGCAACCAGGCGCTTGTCGCTGATGGCGTCTTCCTTGCCCAACACAACCGCCTCCCTCACCCCGGGAATGGCCAGCAGGGCAGCCTCCACTTCGCCCGGCTCCACTCGATAGCCGCGCACTTTCAGCTGAAAATCCTTGCGTCCCACCAATTCCAGACAGCCGTCAGCCTGGAGGCGGCCGGTATCGCGCAGGCGAAAGATCCGCTTCGTCGCGTCATCGGGATCTGGCAGGTACTTTTCTTGCTCTAGCGCCGGTTGATTCCAGTAGCCGCAGGACAGGTAGCGGCTCTTGACGACAATCTCACCGACTTCGCCATGGTCCAACGGTTCTCCTGCCTCATCGACGATCAGAATTTCGTTGTCGTGCACCGGATATCCGACCGGCACGACTTCTGCATCAAACTCCATCCGGCTGTCGATCATCAGTCGGGTAATCATGCCGGTTTCGGTTGATGAGAGACGCTGAATCAAGATGCAGTGCTCTCCCACGTGCTGGCGCATGCGCCGTACGTCTTGGGCATACAACCGGCCCGACGGCGTAATCTGCCGGAGGTCCGGGAAGAAATGCTCTGTCTCAAGGGCATATAGAAACTGACGGAAGAAAGCGGACGGCGCATGGAAGAACGTTATGCGCTGCTCTGCCAACCAGGGAATAAACGTCTGAACGCCCTCTGCTCGAATATCGAAGAGGCACAGCTTCGCACCCGTCAGCAACGCGTCGAAGATGTCAGCCAGAGAAGCGTTGAAGCTACAGGCATGAATGAGCGAGAACCTGTCGCCTGGTCCAATCCTGTAATCATTCGCTTCTAGCCAGACCCGGCGGAGCAGGAAGCGATGATCGCGCACGATGCCCCGGGGTTTGCCCGTCGTCCCCGATGTGTAAAAGACGCCCAGCAGTGCATCGGGAGAGAGGGGAAGCGTCGGATTATTATCAGAGGTATGGACGTCAATATCTTCTATGGATAGCACTGTGCCGTCGCTGCGGATAAGACCCTGCGCGAAGTCAATATGATCCCTGTCTGTTACGATCGTCGTGGCGCCGAGATCTTCCAGGATCTGGCGACACCGTTCCGCGGAGTAGGCTTGGTCGAGACAGACATAGCCCCGGCCGGCCTTCAAAACGCCCAAAATCGCGGCAATGATCGAAAGGTCATGCCGGCAGAATATGACGATCGGTTCTGGTCCTTCGCCACATGCTGCGAGCACCGTATGGGCAACCCGATTGGCCTGCCGGTTGAGTTCGGCATACGTATACTCTCCGCCCGGTCCCAAGACGGCGGGTAGACTGCCATAGCGTCTTACGATTCGCTCAAAGCGCGCCGGGATCGAGCTTTCTACTTCAGCACCGGTGAGTTGCATCGTGGGTTATCCTCTCAGCTGTCCAATCTGTAGCGTGGTCGCAATATTCACCGTTAGGATTCCATCAACGCTGAAGCGCCGGTAGACTCTAGCCAAGGCGCTCGAAAAGCGCGCATAGCGGGCATCACTCGGCTTCGGCGCCGACGAAATGGAAGTGATTCTGCCCAGAAATTGAGACCAGGATTCTGCTACCGCACCGGGGAAATCACGCTCGACATAATCCTGGGCGCCGAAATAGTAACCTGCGGACTCGAAAGTACGGTTGCGCTTGTCGCCCCGGATATCCCAGCCGTTTTCCTCAATACGCACCAATCGGATGGCTTCCAGCAGCGGTAGATCGAGGCACGGAACCTGAAGAATGGCCAGCCACCCGTCCGGCCGCAAGATGCGCAAGAACTCGGCCCTGGTGGCCGGCGCATCAAACCAGTGCAGCGCGCGTCCCACAACGATCAGATCGACCGAGTGTTCAGGCAATCTTGTTGCGTGGGACAGGCCGTCCACTGACACAAAGGACGGTGTATCTCCTAGCAGTCCTACGGCCAGTGCGCGCATCTCTGGATTGGGTTCGACACCATAGATCGTTCGTACACGCCCGACGAAGTGACGACTGAGCATGCCGGTTCCCGAACCGATATCCGCGACCGCAGCGTCAGTCGACAGACCGGTGATTGAAAAGATGTCGTCGATCGCGGCCGGCGCATAGTCCCAGCGATACTCTGCGTAGTTTTCTGCCGTGCCATTGAATCTTGACACGCCGTCTCGAATGACCTGTGTGTCTGCCATAATGATTCTGCTTCTGCCAATGATTGCCTGTCGTGAACGTTGATCGATCTTATTGCGCCAGCATCCGCCAGATTAAACGAGCGACATGTCTTCAGGAGCGCTTCAGGGCACTGCGAACTGCGTCCGGGTCGAGGAGCGCGCGGCGGAAGAGCGCGCCGATTATCTCAATATGATCGCCGGTCACACTGTCTCCCGTAGGCAGTAACATGACCGTATCGCATAAGCGTTCCGTGACGGGCAACGACGGTTGCTCCCCATGGCTTGCATAGGGCTCGATCCGATGACAGCCGGGGTAAAAATAGCGCCGCACAAAGACGTTTTCAGCGTGGAGGACACGCAATAGTTCGTCGCGCGTCAACCCGGCGCAGGTTGCATCAACATCGACGACGATATATTGGTAGTTGTGCTGCTGCGTTTCGTCCAGTTCGAGCAGCCGGAGACCGGGTAGATCGGCAAATTGTGTCCGATAGGCGTCGTAGTTCGAGCGATTGTGCGCCACGTATTCGGCCACGTGGGAGAGCGAGACAAGCCCCATGGCCGCCGACATTTCATGCATCTTTGCATTGGTGCCATATCGTACGACGAGATCCGTGCCGGCAAAGCCAAAGTTGCGCAGCAGACGCAGTTCATCTGCGAGTTGTGAATCATTAGTTGTGATGGCGCCACCTTCGAAGGTGTTGAAGAATTTTGTGGCGTGAAAGCTGAAAACTTCGGCAAGACCAAAGTTGCCAATCTTTACTACATTCGTTCCGCAACCGAAGGCGTGGGCCGCATCGTATAGCAGCGTCAGCTGATGCTGTTCGGCCAATTCCTCTAGTTCCCGGTTGTGACAAACATGTCCCCACAGGTGTACCCCTAGGATGCCCGTCGTCTCAGCCGTAATCAGGTGCTCGACGGTCGTTTTGTCGATACAGTGGGTGAGCGGATCGACATCCGCAAAGACGGGCGTCAGCCCGCACGACAAGAGCGCGTGCACGGTTGCTGCAAAGGTAAAGGCAGGCACGATCACTTGTCCTGTCAGGCCCGCCGCGCGCAGGGCCAGTTCCAGACCCAGCGTCCCGTTGCAGACGAGCACGCAATGCTCGACGCCGAGGTAGCGGCTGAGCGCATGTTCCAACTCTTGCACATACGGGCCGTTGTTGCTGTACCACCGCCGGTCGAGGATGTCGTCCAGTGCAGCATGCAGCCGTTCTCGATCGACCGCATTCGGCTTGCCGACGTACAGGGGGGTTGTGAACGCAGGATCTCCGCCGAAGACGGCCAGTCTCTCCGTAGTTCTCTTGTTTGCAGCATCGTGTTGGCCGGCGGCTACAGACAGTGTTGCCGGAACCGGACTGCGC
>CAYZLP010000110.1:0-10135 GCA_964478635.1 uncultured Caldilineaceae bacterium | reverse complement strand
TATCACGGGCAATCCCGAGGCGCTCACCGCGGACGCGTTGCACGATCGGGCTTGGGAACTCGTTGAACCGACTCTGGAGGCTACGCAAGCCCGCGCGCTGTCCCGCTATGAGACGCTTTCCGCCCAAGGCCGGGCCTCTGCCGAGCTTGACGCCGTGGTCCAAGCTGCCTGTGCGGGCCGGATCGATACGGCTTTCGTCAACCTCGATCAGCAGATCTGGGGCGTTGTCGATCCAACAACCTACGAGTTAAGCATCGATGACGAACCGACTGCGGCGAATGAAGACTTGACCGACTTTGTGGCGCGCCAGACTTTCGCGCACGGCGGCCAGATCTATGCCCTCAGTGCCGAAAAGATGCCCGACAACGCTGCGGTTGCCGCGTTCTTCCGCTATTAGCTGACGCGATCCGTAGAATCTATTCCCATGCGGCTGATCGGAGCGGTTCCTGGGTGAGGACCGAGCACGATCAGCCGCATCCGCCAGCTTCGCAGTCGATTCCGAGACGGTGCCAATCCTGCGGGTCTTTTCCCGCGGGTCTTTTCTGCGGGTCTTTTCTGCGGGTCTTTTCCCGCAGTGGCAGTCATGCCCCATCCTACGCTATAATCTCACTGTATGACCCAGCGCCGGCGAAACCGGTTTTCGTATCGGTGCCCCATCGTTAGCCGTGATCATCTGAGGAGACCCAATGTCGCGAACCTGGGAAATCGTTGCCGGTCTGCTCTTTCTTGCGCTCTGTCTCCTGGCCGGGCTTGGTCTGGCCCGCTGGGCCGCGCCCAAACCGGCCATCGGCGTCGTGCGCTTCGATACGCTTATCGACACGCGCAGCACGGCCGCCGTCATCGACCTGATCGAAGCAGCTGCAGCCGATGACCGGGTGGCGGGCGTCGTGCTGGAGATTGCCACGCCCGGCGGGCTGGCGTCGGCCAGCGAGAATATCTTCTACAGTCTGCTCCGCCTGCGGGAGGTAAAGCCCCTCGTCGCCGTGATCGACGGCACGGCCGCCAGCGGCGGCTACTACATGGCGGTGGCCGGCAATCGCATCTATGCGCCGTCCAGCGCCTATCTGGGCAACGTCGGCACCCGGGGGCCCCGGCCGGAAGATCCGGCAATCTCGCCCAACGAAATCAGCAGCGGGCCCTACAAGCTCTCGGGCGGCAGCCGCTTCGATCGGCTCAATCAGCTTGAAGTGGTGGCCGGCGCCTTTGTGGGCAATGTCGTTCATCAGCGTCAATTCGCCGAGAATCCCCTGAACATCACGGCCGAAACCGTGGCCGAGGGGCGCATCTATCTGGGCAGCGAGGCCATGGCCTTGGGCTTGATTGACGCAGAAGGAGGCCGGACCGACGGCATTCTCGCCGCGGCAGAGCTGGCCGGCGTTGCGCGCTACGACGTCATTGACTTGACCGAAACCTACGGGATTGACATTGTGGCCCCGACCATTGCACCGCCCCCCAATGTGGAGGAGGCCGTCGTCCGGCTGGCCAAGGAGGCGCCACCCGATGCCGTCTTTCTGCTGGATAGTCGGATTCCTCTGCCCGGCGTCCTCGATCGCTCAGCGCTGGACGAACATCTGCTGCGTCTGCGCAAGGTCGACCCCGGTTCCCTGAAACCGGCTGTCCAACCAACACCGGCTGTTGATTCAACACCGGCGGCTGAAGCGGAGCCTGCCCCGTGAATTCGACGACGCGCATTCTTCTCTGGCTAATCGGCGGCCTGCTGCTCTTTTTGGCGCCCTGGTTCATCCGGGCCATTGTCCTGGATTATGACCAGCGGGCCTATGTCCCGCCGGATGTGCCGACCGCCAGCATGGCCGCGACCCCCGCGCCTACACCCACCTCTTTTGCGCTCGATGCACCGGTTGCCGTCGCCGAAGCGCCTTTCCGCAGCGGTCCGGTGGTCGTCGACCTGGCTCACTTGAATCGCCTGAACCGCAGCAGCTTTCAGCCACTGGCGGCAGCGCTGGCCGATCGCAACGTCGGTCTCCGCTTCTGGCTGCCCAAAACGGAACTGAATGCCTTCGATATTCAAAGCTTTCTGGACTTCCCGGACCAGTCGGACCGGCTGGCCATTCAATTGGCCGACGCCAGCGCCTTCGTTGTCGCCAGCCCCTTTTTCCTCTGGTCACCCGAAGAGATCAAGTTGATCGAGCAGTTCGTCGCGGACGGTGGCCGCCTGCTGCTTATCAGCGATCCCGACATTTCGGGCGATGTGGCGCGGGACATCAACAACCTGGCCGAGCCCTTCGGCGTGGTCTTCAACGACGACTATCTCTACGACACGGTTGAGAATGACGGCAATCACACCCACATCTATCTGCGTGACTTTACCGACGCAGCCCAGGCGTTGACCGGCAGCGAGATCGCGATGTACGGCGCGCGCAGCATCAGCGGTGCGACCGCGCCCCTGGCCGCTACGGGTGGAACCACGCTCAGCAGCGTGCGGCCGGGGATCAGCGGCTTTACGACCATGGCCCTGGCCGGTACCGAAGCCCGGGGTACCATCGGCCGCGTTTTGGTCATGAGCGATTTTGATACGCTGACAACACCCTACGTAGATCGAAACGACAACCAGCGTCTGGTTGAGTTTGTGGCCGACTTCCTGGCCGATGCAAGCTTCACGCCCACGATCGTCGATTTTCCCGCCTATCTGGGCAAAGAAGTCCGGCTCCTTTACGGCAGCGAGCAAGCCCTGGGCGCCGAATTGCTGGCGGAAGGGGCTCGCCTCCAGGATCGCCTGGCCGAAACCGGTCGCACCCTCACCCTGGCCGACAAAGGCGCACTGAACGGTGCGGCCGATGGCCGCGATCTGATCTATCTGGCCGATTTTCGTACCGCTGAAGCCGATGCCGGACTGTTGACGACGCTGGGGTTGCGGCTGGTGGAGGAGGCGAAGGCTGAGGCTGAGGAGGAGGCCAAGACCAAGATTGAGGATGAGGCTGAGGACGCGGTGGTGAGCGAGGCGGGGGACGGCACACGGACGCCGGTGCCGACTTTCACGCCGACGGCCACGGTCACGCCCATGCCAACGCCCGAAGTGATGACTTACCTGGAGACCCAGGCCGGGTTGCGCTTCGTTGCGGACGAGACGCTTTTTGTGGGGTTGAGCGAAGCGGATGAAGGCGCCGCGCTCCTGGCGCTTCTGGCCCCGGATGAAGCGGGTATTTCGGCCGGCGTGGAACGGCTGCTCGCCCGCAATTTCCGTGACTGCATTCGCGAGGAGACTCGGGTGCTCTGTCCCCTGGAGGCAGAGGAAGAGGCGGCGACGCCAACGCCAACGCCGACAGCGAGTTCAACTGCGACCGCGGCTGCTTCCGAATCCACGCCAACGCCCGGGCCGACACCGGCAGCTGGTGAAGGCAATGAAATTCTGCTCGTTGACGACAATGACGGCGCGGTGGAAGGCGAAGTGAGCGAAGCCGATCTCTACATCAAAGCCTTGGCCGCCCAAGGGGTGGCGCCCGATCTCTGGCAGACTGCGGATCGGGGCACGCCCACGCTCAACGACATGAAGGCGTACCGCTGGGTGATCTGGAGCGGCGCGGGCTACGCCATTTCGGGACCCGGGGTTCAGGACCTGGCCCTGCTGCTCGAATATACCAACACCGGCGGCCGCTTCACGATTTCCAGCCGTCAGACCAATCTGGCCCAGGCTCCGAATGAAGCGGCGCCGATCCGCGATCTGATCGTCGATGCCGAGGGCCAGGATCTGATCAAAGACTTTCCCACGGAGCCCATCGTTCTCGATGAAGACCTCCCGCCGGTCTATGCGCTGAACGAAACCTTCATGGAGACGGTTGAGGTGAGCGTTGCCCTGCGCCGGGGGCCTGAAAGTGAATACGAAGAAGCGCCGGTCCTGCTCTACTACAGCGACGAGGATGCGCCCGATCCGCAAGGCGCACAGATTGCGGTGCTCGGCATGGCGCTCAACTGGCTGCCGGACGATGTTCAGCAGGCGCTGGTGCGGAATATGGCGGAGTGGCAACTGGCGGAGTCGGAATGACCGATCACAGCAAGCCTCATAATTCTTGATTCTTCACTTGATTGAGGTCTCCTCATGCCCACGACTGCGACTGAATTCATTCGTTTGGTGACCGAGATTCCGGGGCCGAAGAGCCAGGCGATCGTGGCCCGGCGAGAAGCGGCGGCCGCCCGGGGCGCGGCCAAACTGACGCCCATCGCCGTGGCCTCGGCCGCAGGCGCGCTGGTCACCGACGTCGACGGCAACGTGCTGCTCGATTTCGCCGGCGGCATCGGCATGCTGGCCGTGGGTCACTGCCCGCCCGACGTGGTGGCCGCCCTCCAGCAGCAGGCGGCGGAACTTGTGCATATGTGTTCCATCGTCGCCACCCATGAATCCTACGTGGAGGTTTGCGAGCTGCTCAACGCGGCGACGCCCGGCGACTTTGCCAAGAAGTCCGTGCTCCTGAACAGCGGGGCCGAAGCGGTAGAGGCCGCGGTCAAGCTTGCCCGGGCCTACACGGGCCGCCAGGCCATCGTCGTCTTCGAGGGCGCCTATCACGGGCGCACGAATCTTACCTTAGCCATGACCAGCAAATGGTCGCTCTTCAAGAAGAGCTTTGGCCCCTTTGCGCCCGAGGTCTACCGGCTGCCCTATCCGAATGTCTATCGCCGTCCGGATGGCATGAGCGAGGAAGAGTATGTGGCCTTCATGGTCTGGCAGCTGGAAAACGCCATGATCGCCCAGGTCGATCCCGGCGCCATTGCCGCCATCGTCATCGAGCCGGTCCAGGGCGAGGGCGGATTCCTGCCGACGCCGCCCCAATTTTTGCACCGCGTGCGCGAACTGTGCGACGAGCACGGCATTGTCATGGTGGCCGACGAGATTCAGTGCGGCTTTGGCCGGACGGGCAAGCTCTTTGCCTGCGAGCACTACGGCATTGCGCCCGATTTGATGACCACCGGCAAGTCCCTGGCCGCCGGCATGCCGCTGGCTGCCGTCACCGGTCGGGCGGAGATTTTGGATGCGGCCCATCCGGGCGGATTGGGCGGTACCTACAGCGGCAATCCCTTGGCCTGCGTGGCCGCAGTGGCGGCCATCAAGACCATCCGGGAACCGGCGTTCCTGACCCGGGCGGAGGCCATCGGGCAGCGGTTGCGCCATCACCTGCTGCGCATCCAGGAAGAGAATCCGCACATCGTCGGCGATGTCCGCGGGCTGGGGCCCATGCTGGCCATGGAGATCGTGCGTGATCCGGTCACCAAGGAGCCGGATATGGAGCGGACCGGCGCCATCACGGCCGCTACGCTTCAGCAAGGCCTGATCACGATCCGGGCCGGGCTTTACAGCAACTGCGTGCGCCTGCTACCGCCCCTAACCGTCAGCGACGCGCAGATCGATGAAGCCATGGCTATCCTGGCCGATGCCGTCCGCGCGACGGGTGGGTAAGTGCACTGCCGACGTGACAGTCACTGGCTTAACGATGTCTTGTCGAGTAAATCTCGCTAGCCAGTGACAGTCACGCCCACGCAGGTTCTCAGCCCTCAAAAAAGGTCATCAGTAGTTCATTCACTTCTTCAGGCGCTTCCATGCCGATCATGTGGCCTGTCTCCAGAACCTTGAATTCGATATCGGGCACATGGGACGCGAGGGCCATGACGGCGTCCGGATCGCGCGTCAGGTAATCTTGGCTTCCGAGAATCAGCAGGGTGGGCGCCGAAACCTGGGCCAATTCGGCGGGCGAGAAGGTGACGGGTTGCGAGACCTGGGGATACATGCCCGTCATCAACGTGCGAAACCAGCTCTCCGTCTCGGCCAAGAGGCGCGGATCGTTCCCAATGGCCCAATGCAGCGTGCGGTCTTGAATCGGCTTGAGCGGAAAGAATTGCGCGAAGACGATGCGGGCCACCGTGCTGCCGGTGGATGGCGTCAGGCCCATGGGTCCCAGGAGCGCAAGGCGTTCGACCCGCTCTGGCGCAAAGCGGGCGTAATTGGTCGCAATATAGCCGCCGTATGACGCGCCGATCACGGCTGCGCGCGTAACGCCCAGCTCGTCGGCAATCTCACCGATGAGCGCCGCCCACGCTTCCCCGTCCGTCGGATAATGCGCAATGTCGGTCAGGCGGCTCTTGCCCGCCTCGCCGATGGTGTCGATGGCGTAGGTGCGGTAAACCCGGTTGAGCGCACCCACGTTGGTTACCCACGACGAGCCCGACATGCCGGAAGCATTGAGCAGCAGCATGGGCGGGCCGTCTTCCGGCCCGCTGACGATGACATGAACCGGCCCGTATTCCGTGTCGACGTAAACGGATTCATAGGGCACGGGCCACTCGTTCAAGCGTTCATCATAAAGCGCCAAATGGGCGGCTTCCGCCTCGGGCGTCAAATAGACCGACGTGGGCCGCTCTCTTGTCAGGAGAAACATGGCAAGTCCAACCAACACGATACTGGCCAGGGCGCGACTCCAGCCGGGCAGCTGCCAGCCGAGCGTATGCTGGAGAAGATAGGCGACGGGCGGCATGAGCAGCAGGGTCGCCGCAAAGAGCAGGGCGGCCTGGAGCCAGTTTCCCAAGAGGATCATGGAGAAGGTCAGAAGCCCGAAGAGGAGAACAAACAACCAACTGAGGATTTCCAGAAACAGTCGCATGGGGTTATTCCTTTGCTTGCAGGGACAATTCGTTGACGCTGATGAGGTGAATGCCGAGATCATTCAGATGCCGGAGCAGGCCATGTAATGCCGCCTGGTCGAATTGACCGGTGATTTCCGTCTCGCCACCGTCCGTATGGCGGAGCGCGCAGTCGTTGAAGGCCGCAAGGTGGGCCTCACTCAGGTGACCGGCCGTACGAATGCGATAGGATTGCGGTCTGGCCATCTCCCTGCTTCCTTTCTTGCGCATGGATCGTTCCGGCGTCATACCCAGCGTACGCCTGCGATTGCAGTGCGTCATCATGCAAAAGTAGTATTTTGTTTTGGAACAGAGGGGAGACCGCTAGAGAAGGTGTGCATCCTGCAGGCGTGCAATCGCTTGCGTGCGGCTCGTCACGTCCAGTTTGGCATAGAGGTTGCTGGTGTGCTTTTTGACTGTATTGAGGGAGATGGAGAGCTTCTCAGCGATTGCCTGGTTGGAAAGACCGCTGGCGATCAGCCCGGCGATCTCGATTTCGCGCCGGGTCAACGGTTCGTAGGGATTGGGTTGATCCTGGGGATTGGCCGTTTGGCTGCCTATAGATGCCTGGAGTTCGCCGAATGTTTCGGCGATATCGGCATAATGCGCCAGATTTTGCTCCAGCAGCGCTAAGAGGGGGGTGAGAAGTCGGCCGGGCGTAATCAGCGGGCGCAGGCAGCCCGTGCTCTTCCCGGCGCGTATGGCATCCGCCAACGTCGCTGCCGCCTGTCGTTCCGCACCGGCCTGGTAGTCGGCTACCGCCGCCAGGGCTCGCCACCCAATCAGCGCGCCGGCCGAATGGGTCGATTGGCCCCAGTCGATCAGCGCGGCCAGTTTCCGGCGCGCCGGCCCGTAGTCGCCATGCGCCAGCCATAGGCGACAGGTGAGTTCGTCCTGAAGGGAGCGCTCGATCGGTAGGAGATGTTTACGCTGGGGATCGATGGCCTGCAAGCGCCATTCGGCTTCCCGCAATTTTCCGCGCGCAAGGGCCAGCGCGGCCTGCTCCAGCGCCAGTTCTGCTTGGGCACGGGGGTCTTCGAGCCAATGAATGCGCATGGCCGCTTCGGCAAGCGCATTCTCTGCTGCTGTCCACTCCCCCTGGGCAGCGGCCACACGCGCCCGGAGTAAGTTGCCCTCCTTAAACGCCTCGATGGAACCGCCCGTTGCGGCTTGGGCGCAGCCACGCTCGACCAAGTCAGCGGCCTCCTCAAGTTGATTGGCGATCAGCCGGATTTCGGCCAGGGCAAGTTGCAGCAGACCGGCGGCGGGCGTGTCGGGTTCGCCCTCGGCCAGAGCCAACTGACACGCCGCATCCGCCTCGCTCGGCCTTCCCTGGCGCAAGAGAAGTCGCGTCCGGTAGTAGGTCGACACGGCCGCGCTGAGAAAATTGCCGCCCGTTTGGGCCAGACGAATGCCGTGGGCGAAGGCGTCAATTGCATCGTCCAGCGCCGTGGCTTCGACCTGGGTTGCGGCCAGCAGGTTCCAGGCTACACCGGCCACATCCGGGCGCTCAGGAGGCGCGTCCGCGATGGCTTGGCGTGCGGCTTCCATAGCCCCGACCAAGTCGCCCCGTTGACGGGCGGCGATGGAACGGAGCAGGTGATGGCCGGCAGCTTCGTCATTGGGCGCCGGCGCGGCGTTTTCCAGTCGGGTCAACCAGGGCAACATGGCCGGCGTGCGTCCGCTGAGATGGAGGATCCAGCAGTAACCGGTCACCAATGCGCGGTCGGCCTCAATCATCTCTGGCGGCAGCGCCTCGTACCAGCCCAACGCATCCTTTACCTGTCCATGCTGTACGGCGATCTCCCAGAAACGACGGGCAAAGTCGGCGGTGAACGCCGGATCCGCAGCCGCTTTGACATGCTGGGCAGCCTGGGGGAACAGGCCCGCCCCGGCGTACCAGCATGCAGCGCGTCGATGGAGTTCCGGCACACGTTCCGGATGCTCATATGCGAGTTGGGTGCGGAGATAATCGGCGAAAAGGGGATGATAGCGTAGCCACTCGTCTGTGTTATCCAGTGTTGAAATGAAGAGGTTCTCCTGCTGCAGTAGCGCCAAATGCGCAGAACTCTCCGGGTCTCCTGTTACTGCGAGACAGAGGGGCGCGCAAAGGGGCTTGAGGATGGATGTGTCCAGGAGAAAGCGTAATCGCTGCGGCGGTTGTTGCGCCAGGACCTCTTCAGCCAAATAGTCCAGCACGTAGCGCTGGGAACCGGAAAATCCCGCAATCGCCTCGCTCGGACTCTCGCTCCGTTCCAGCCACAGCGCGGCCAGTTGGAGGCCGGCTGCCCAGCCTTCCGTGCGCGACCAGAGCCGGTCTACGTCGCCTGGCGTCAGGCGCGCGTTCAATTCGCCGGCCAGCAGCGCAGCAGCTTCTGCCCGGGAAAAGGCCAAATCCGCAGCACGCACTTCCAACAATTCGCCGGCTGCGCGAAGCCGCGCCAGAGGCAGTGCCGGATCGGTCCGGCTCACCAAAACGAGCCGCAGGCTGTCTCCACCGTGCTGGGCCAAAAACCGCAGCGCAGCATGGTGTTCTCCTCCGTCGATCCGTTGATAGTCATCGAGGATGAGCAGTAAGGTGGAGGTCGCGGCCCCAATCTCCTCCAGCAGAAGCTGGGCCGCCTCTAAGCTGTCGCAGGAACGTGCGTGATCGACATAATCCTGGAGGCGACTAATGGGGTGGGGAAGGGCACCTGCGACCGCGGCGGCAAGGGCGCGCCAGAAAAGTCGAGGATTGCTATCCCTCTCATCCAGCGACAGCCAGACGTAAGGGTGTTCACCCTGCCGCACCCACTCGCTGACCAGGCTGGATTTGCCATAGCCGGCCGGCGCCGCTATGAGCGCCAGCCGGCAGTCGGGTTTCAGGGCAGCCTGCAGTTTCTCGACTAGCCGCGGGCGCATCACGTGCCGGTCGCGCAGTCGGGGCGGCCTGACCTTTGACTGCAGCAGCGGAGCGGATGCGTCCACGGTCAGGCCTCGACCTGCACCTCGACGCGGAAGTGCTTGACCAATTCGTTGGTCAGGCGGTCGCTGACCGAGCAGGGATCGTCGGGGAAGGCCAGGGTGACCGTGCGCCCCCGGGAATCGAGCCGGATGATGAAATGATCGTGGCCGCGGGGATCGCGCACCCGTTCGTAAATCTCCTTGAGGCGGTACATGTCCCGGTCGATATCGCCGCTGCGCCGGAAGTTGATGGTCAGGCGGCGTCCGCCGTTGCCCGCGCGGGTGTGACCATTTGCACGCCGTTCATGTCCATTCTGATGCGTCTCGGCCGTGGAGCCATTACGCGTTTCCGAGGCCGCTTTTGTCCCAGGCGTACTGGAAACGGTTTGCGCAGCGGACGCATCCTTCGCGGCATCCGCGCCGCCGGCCTCTGCCGGCGTCATCATCCCCGGACTCTCCGGCTCATCCTTCCTCTCAGCATCCGTATTCTCAGTATCCGCATTCTCAGCGTCCGTATCTTTCACGTGCGTTTCCTCCTCCAAACCCTCAGCCTTCGCCTCAGCCCGTG
>CAYZLP010000109.1:0-10140 GCA_964478635.1 uncultured Caldilineaceae bacterium | reverse complement strand
GCCAAACAGTGTGTTGTCCATCGTTTCACTCTCGCCCCACCGCGTTCAAATCAGCGCAGTCCCTATCATACCGCCACCCCTCGCCATCGCCAATCCCCCAATCTCTCACTCTCCCTTATCCACCACAAACCGTAACACATCCGGCCGAGCATAATGCCCCACCACATCAAAATCCAGCTTGGATCGGACGACTGTAGCCAAATCCAGTTCTGCCGTCAGGATGCCTTCGCTGTCGTAGAGCGGTCCGGCTATGACTTCACCCAGAGGCGAGACGATGACGCTGCCGCCCCGGCACATAACCTCGGGCTGGCGCTCCAGTTCATCCCGCCCCGGCAGGTCTGCAGGGTACATGCTTTTGGTCACGTACTGGTTGCAGCCCAGGACGTAGCAACGCCCTTCGCAGGCGATGTGACGCATGGTTGCCTGCCAGGTTTCGCGGGCGTCGGCCGTGGGCGCGAGATAGAGTTCTACGCCTTTGTCGTAAAGGGCCATGCGGGCCAACGGCATGTAATTCTCCCAGCAAATGAGGCCCCCGATTCTGCCGAGAGGCGTCTCGAGGACGGTGAGCGTGCTGCCGTCGCCTTCGCCCCAAATGAGACGCTCAGCGCCCGTGGGCTTCAGCTTGCGGTGCTTGCCCAGGAGCCGGCCGTCGGGCCCGAAGTAGAGCAGCGTGCAGTAGAGGGTTCCCCGGCTGAAGTCGCTGTCCCGCTCGATGACGCCGATGGCCAGGTAGACGCCCGCCTCCCGGGCTGCGGCGCCCAGCCGGAGCGTGGTCGGGCCGGGCACGTCGACGGCGTTTTCCCAGTAACGCTGCCAGAGCAGACGCCCGGCATCGCTGCGGCTGCCGACCACCATGCCGAAGCTCAAGCCCCGGGGATATGCGGGCACGTAGGCTTCGGGAAAGAGGACAAGTTGCGCGCCGCCAGCCGCCGCTTCCGCGGTCAGGGCACAAGCCTTGGCAACCGTCGCGTCCCGGTCAAAGAGCACGGGCGCCGACTGGACGAGGGCGACGGTGACGGTGGAGAGTGGCGTGGACATGGGCATGCTCCGTGGTGGAAGTGGGCAATTTCGATGCGTGCGGTCTTGGGTGTCAAGTGAAGCCGCCGTTTTGGCCGGAGTGACAGTCACTGGCAGCACGAACTTGGGTCGACCAGACTCGTTTGCGCCAGTGACTGTCACTCCGGCGCGGCTAGCTGACGTTCTTCAGCGCTTCGCGTTGGCTAAGCGGGGAGAGTTCCGCGGCATGAATGGTGACGAAGTCGATGACCCACACGGGATTGACTTTGGCATACTCGCGTAGAACCCAGCCGATGGCTTTGCGAATGAAGAAGTCGGTGTCGGATGCGAGAATGAGGATCGTCTCGGCGAGCAAGGTCTGGTTGGTTCCGGCCTTGTGCTTCAGGTGGGCGAGCAGTGACGCCCGGCGCACCCACAATCCGGGATCGGTGCGCCAGGCAACCAGGTCGGTTTCCAGCTTGCGATGAGTCAAAACCAGGGGACTCATGAGCTTGCCTGCAATCCAGTCCAGCGTATCCCACCAATCGGCCTGACGCATCAGCTCCACGTAGAGCGGCCAGCTTGCCAGGTCACCATAGACTTTGACTCGCTCCGCTACATCCAGGGCGAGATAAAGCTCTTCGCGGTATGCACCGGTCCACAGAGCGCGGATGACCGCTTCGTAGTCGGCCCGGGTTGTGATGGGGTGACGGCCAATGGCGGCGCGTAGCAGCGCGCGCCGGGGGCCGCTTTTGATGCCGTAAAAAGGCTGGACGCCTTTCATGTAGGCTTCCATCGCGGCGGCATCATCTGGGTTCCGCTGCGCCGCCAGTGCCGCGCGCAGCGCCGGCAAGAGTGGATGGGTCACGGCGTTGTGATCCCTGGATCAGGCGCTCATGGCTTCGACGAATGCGTTGACGACATCGGTCTCGGTAACTACGCCCACGAGGGTCTGGTCGGCATCGACGACGGGCAAGCCGCCAATGCGATGCTCTACCATACTGCGGGCCGCATCGGCCATGCTCGTGTCCGGCGTAGTGGTCACGACCGGTGACTGCATGATGTCGGCCACGTCGATGTCGGCCTGCATGTAGTTGACCGCGGCCAGCAGTAGATCGCGCTCGGCCAGAATCCCGACGACGCGGCCGTTTTCCACGACCGGAATATGGTGGGCGCGGTGTTCCTGCATGAGTTCTAGCGCAGCGTGATAGCTGTCGCCTGGACTCACCGACAGGGGCGGGCTGCTCATTCGATCGCGAACTAACATGGTCTCCTCCCGGAAGGGGTTTATGGCTGTGACTGACGTGGACAGTATGCAGGCGGAGAGTTACCGTCCGGTTGCAATTATCGCCGGAAAGCGCGCTTCAGGCAAAGTGTGCGAAATGGATTCAATATCGCTCATTTTGCCGCCAATCGACCGCGAAATGCACCGGATACGGCGGACTTGTCGTGAGCCTGTCGAATGATCGTATGGATTGTCTGCGGAAAATCAGTCGGAGTTCGCCTTATTCTTGCCCAACCAGCGGAAAGTAGAGCCTGGGTAGCTGCGGCCCTTGGGTTGCGGTGACGACCACGGTGGAGCCATACAAATAGGTCCAATTCCAAAAGTCATCACAGTAGCGCTCGCCGTAGAGGGTAACGTCCAGCTGTGCAACGCCCGGCGTCAGCGCGCGGATGATGTAATTTGTGACGCCCGGCGGCCCGACTACGGCCGTCGTGGGGTCGACATAAGCAAAGGTGTCGGGCGGGTTCTGGGCCAGGGTCGATTCATACAGTGCGAATTGGCAGCCTTCACTGACGTCAATGCCAATGGTCACCCGCATGGCTTCTCCCACGCCGATTCGCGCGACGGAGGGCGTTACGTTGACCGTGGCAGTGAAGACGGGCGGCGTGGTCGGCGTCGGCGTTGCGGTATCTTCTGGTGCAGCCTGCAATCGAACGCTCTGTTGATCGAGACCCACGCCGGCGACGAGGAGAACGAGCAGCGCTGCCACGACGAGCAGGGCCAAAGCCATCTGCCGGAAGCGACGTTTCATAGCTTTCCTCCCTCCGTTAACCTTACGATTGACCTCACGATCTACCTTACTGTCGGATCGTCAACACGTGCTTGCACACATGCGTCTGCGTCCAGATCATACGACGCGGCGGTAGGACGGGAACCGCAATTCTGGACTAGGGAAAGGCTTGCGTTACGATGGGCAGTTCGCCGCTCGACGGGCCAAGATAGACGATTTCGCGCTTGCCCGGCGCCCAGCGGTATTGATGCCACTGGTTGTGGCGCTTGTCGTAAACGTAGAGCGTGTCGTCGGCGATATCGCGGAAGACAGTGCCGTCAAATGCATCGGCCAGCGAAGCCAAGTCGTCAAAAGCCTTTAATACCACAGCGGGTCTCCAGTATGTATGTGTGCGAATGCATTTTGCTGCTCAGCACGCTCTGCGCAGTTTCTGTTGGACCCGGACAGAACACAATCGTCAAGATCGTGCCCCATAGAGCCGGGCCAGGGTAGTCGCAGTGAGGGACGGGTCCAGGATGGGGTAGGTGGCACTCGTCTCCGGCGCCAGGTCGCTCGTCTGGTAACGAACGACGGCAAGGTCGTTTGTTGATACTACCACGTCGGTCGGGCGGTCCGCAATCTGTTGGCGGATTCTTGCTTCGACGGTCGCCGCTGCCGCTGCCAGGGCGGACCAGGTTTCTGAATCCGCCGGCGGCAGATCGACCAGTGCACCCAACGTCATGAAGAAATCGCTGTCCTCCACATATTTGGGCCGCACGCCGCATTGTGCGTCGAAGCGTCGGCGTAGCGCCCACAGTTCGCCGGCATGGCCGAAGTCTCCATTCCAGTGGCGCCAGCCGATGATGGTCGCCCGGCCCTGGCTGAGGTGGAGTTGGAACGAGCGTACATACGGGGAATGACCGAAGCTTTCAATGCGCCGATCTTCCGGCCCGAAGCCGCCGAAGCGAATGGTTAGTGGGGGCAGCATGCGCGCCAGCCGCAGTGCGCACGCTAGATCCATGGTGCGCCGCCGACCCGTTGCGACAAATTCATTGAGGTTGATGAAATCGTTTTCATCTTCGCCGGGCTGCGCGGGGATGCGCTCCAAACCCACGACCGTTGCGTGAATTTGCTCCAGCGCATAGGGCTGGAAATGGCTCCCGACTGCCGATGCCGCAACCATTGCCAGCACCTGGTCGATGTAGTGCGCCAGCGCGGGCGGCTTTGGTCCGTAATGAGCGACCAGCGTCAGTTGTGCGGTCATGGCATGGTCCCGCGCAGCCCTGTTGAGCCGCAATGAGCCGTAAATTTGCGGATGGAAGCCCCAATTCGTGTGGAACGGGCCATAAGATAGGGCAGCGACGATTTCGCGACGTTGAGCAGCTATGCTGGGACCACACCGCGATTATCGTTGGCAAATCTCGCCAGCGAGCCGGCCATGTTAATGAGGAGCGCCGCCATGGGCCAAAGCCTGATCATCATCTCACTGTTGACCCTTGCAATTAGCTGTGCCGACGCAATCGGCTTTACGGAAGCAGCTCGGGTATGGCGCGACGGACAATTCGTCTGGTTTTCGGCCCTAAAATCCCTGCTCGGCTTCGTAGTCGGCATCCCGCTCTACTGGTGGGTTGCCAGCCACATGAAGGCCGTGGGGATTTCGGCGCCCGCTCTGCAGGTGGGCGGCTATTTTGTCGTGACCGTCATTTTGGTGGCGCTCTTCAATGGCAACTTCATGGGCTGGGCATGGTCCGAGAAACTTGTGGGGACTGCGCTGCTGATCGGCATGGCCTGGCTCATGGTGCGGGTGGGCGGTTAGGTTATTATGCCTCCGCCTCATCCAGGGCATGGGTCAGCAAATCGTCCAGCGACAGAAACTCCAGCGCGGAGATGTGCGTAGCTGCCAGAACCACCGGCGGGGCCACGCCCGCGTCGAGCGCTTCCTGCCAGCGGGCGGCGCAGAGGCACCATTGGTCGCCGGGCTTGATACCGGGAAAGCCATATTCGGGCGCCGGCGTCATTAGGTCGTTGCCCCGATCCCGGGAGAACTCCAGAAAGGCCTGCGTCACCCGCGCGCAGACGACGTGAACGCCGTAGTCCCCCGCTCCGGTCCGGCAGCATCCGTCCCGGTAGAAGCCGGTGAGCGGGTCGGTGCTGCAATCCTCCAAGGTATTGCCCAGAACATTCTTTGCATCGGTCATGATCAACTTGCTCCGTGAGGCTGATTTCGTGGACAGTTTCATCATTCTACGTCTCACGCCCATGCTTTCCCAACTCCCCGCCCCTATGATACCCTACTGCCCCATGAACATCGTTGCCGATCTTCACATCCATTCCCATTATTCCCGGGCCACCAGCAAAGACCTGGACTTTGAACATCTTCACCTCTGGGCCCAACTCAAGGGTGTAACCGTCGTCGGCACGGGCGACATCGCCCATCCCGGCTGGCTGGAGGAGATGCATGCCAAGCTGGAGCCGGCCGAGCCCGGGCTGTTTCGCCTGAAGGATGGCATTGCCGCGGAAGTCGATCGGGAAGTGCCGCCGGCCTGCCGCCGACCCGTACGCTTTCTCCTCGCCGGCGAAATCAGCAACATCTACAAGCGCCATGACAAAGTGCGCAAGGTGCACAACGTCATCTTCGCCCCGGATCTGAACGCCGTGACCCGCATCCAGGCCGAACTGGAGAAGATCGGCAACATTCGTTCCGACGGTCGACCCATCCTGGGGCTCGACTCCCGAGACCTCCTGGAGATCATTCTGGAGGTCGACGCGCGCTGCGCCTTGATCCCGGCCCACATCTGGACGCCCTGGTTCTCCATGCTTGGCTCCAAGTCTGGTTTCGACACGGTGGAGGCGTGCTTCGGTGATCTGACGCACCATATTTTTGCCCTGGAAACCGGCCTCTCCTCCGATCCGCCCATGAACTGGCGTCTCTCTGCACTGGATGGCTATACGCTTGTCTCCAACTCTGACGCGCATTCACCCCCCAAGCTGGCCCGGGAAGCAACCCTTTTCGACTGTGAGTTGAGCTATGCTGGACTCATGGATGCCATGCGCACGGGCGATCCCGCGCGCTTCAAGGGCACCATCGAGTTCTTTCCCGAAGAAGGCAAATATCACCACGACGGCCACCGCAAATGCGGCATCAATTGGCTGCCGGAAACGACCATGGCCCACGACGGCATCTGCCCTGTTTGCGGAAAGCCGGTCACCGTGGGCGTCTACCACCGGGTGGCGGAATTGGCCGATCGTTCTCCCGGCGCCGCATTGGCGCGCCGCCAGCCCTTCTATAGCCTGATTCCCCTGCCCGAAATCATTGCCGAACAGATGGACGTGGGGGTGAGCAGCAAACGCGTCCAGCGCGAGTACCGGCGTCTGCTGGCGGAACTGGGCCCCGAGCTGGAGATTCTCCTGGAACGCTCGCAGGATGAAATCGCCGCCGTGGCCGGCAGCCAACTTGCCGAGGGTATCGGGCGCATGCGCCGGGGCGATGTCACCCGTATCGCAGGCTATGACGGCGAGTATGGGGTGATCAAACTGTTCGTCAATGACTCGCCGCAGCTGGCGTTGTTTGGGGAAGTGAAGGGGGAGGCGAAGGGGAAGGTGAAGGCGGAGGATGAAGCCATGGCCGAGGATGTGGGGGATGCCGCCGGTGCCGGTCGGGTAGCCCCTTCACCTTCACTTTCCCCTGCGCCTCAGCCCGACCCTTCGCCCTTAAACCAAGAGCAACAGGCCGCGGTCGAAACCGTCGACCGGGATCTGGTCATCGTGGCCGGGCCGGGGACGGGGAAGACGCGCACGCTGACCCGGCGCATTCAGGCCTTGGTAGCAGAGCACGGCGTCACGCCCGAGTCCGTGTTGGCCATCACCTTTACGAACAAGGCGGCCGGAGAGATGCGGGAGCGCCTGGCCGCCCTGCTGTCGCCTGCGGATGCCGAGCGCATCACGGTGAAGACCTTTCATGCGTTGGGCGCCCAGTTGCTCCGAGAACATCACGCAGCAGCCGGCTTGCCGGCAGATTTCGTCATTCTGGACGATGAGGCACGGCTGCATCTGCTTCGCCAGGCCCTGCCGGAGCTCAGCCGTGGCGCTGCCCGGGATTGGCTGGATGCGATTTCGGTGGCCAAGTCTCGGCTCATGCCGTTGGCCGCGATGGAGGCCCCCGACGGGGATGCCGGTCCGTCGCCGGCCACGGTGGCCGCCGCGTACGCCGCGGCCACCGTGGCCGGGGCCTACGCCGTCGACTTCGATGACCTGGTCGGCCTGGCCGTGGGGCTGCTGGAGGAGGGGCCCGACGTCATGGCTGCCCTCCATGCGCGCTTTCGCTGGATCTCGGTGGACGAGTATCAGGACGTCAACGAGGCCCAGTACCGCCTTCTGCGCCTGCTCACTGCCGGCGGCGCCAATCTCTGCGTCATCGGCGACCCCGATCAGGCGATCTACGGTTTCCGCGGCGCCGACCATGGCTACTTCCTGCGCTTCACAGACGACTACCCGGGTGCGAGATCGCTGACCCTCAGCCGTAACTACCGCTCGACCGAGACGATCCTCCAGGCCGCGCAGCAGGTGATCGCCCGCAATCCGGACCGGGACGCGCTGCGGATTTGGACCGACTTTGTGACCGCCACCAAGCTGGAGCTGCACCATGCGCCCACGGACAAGGCAGAAGCCGAATTTGTGGTCCACCAGATTGAGCGCATGATTGGCGGCACCAGTTACTTTTCGTTGGATTCCGGCCGGGTCGATGATGACGGGCGCAATCTGGCCTTTGGCGATTTTGCCGTGCTCTACCGGACCCGCGCCCAGTCCCGGCTCCTGGTCGAAGCCTTCGAGCGCTCCGGCATGCCCTACCAGACGGTGGGCGAGACGCCCCTCTTTGCCCATGACGATGTGCGGACGCTGCTCGCGCCCCTCTGGCTGCGCTACCGGCCCAACTCGCCCGTGCATTGGCGCCAACTCCTCAACGCCGGCGCGGAGCGATTCTCGGATGGCGAGATCGGCGAACTCCTTGCCTTTGCCGCTGCAGCGGAGGCGCCGCTCCACCTCGTGCGCGGCGACGCCGCCATCATGGCCGGTCTGAACGGCGGTCAGCGGGAGCGGCTGGCCGAGATCGCTACCCTGCTCGCTGCACTGGCGGAGGCCTCGTCTGCCGATCCCGCTGTGCAGGTCGATGCCGCTGGGAGGTTATTGGAAGAGCAAGGGCTGATTTCTGTTGACCCGGAGAGATTGGCCCGCGTCCGTCGCCGGGCCAGCCTCTATCCGGCCGATCCGGTTGCCTTTCTGGAGGCGTCGCTGCTGGAACAAGAGACCGACGACTACGATCCCCGGGCCGATCGGGTGGCGCTCATGACGCTTCATGCGGCCAAGGGGCTGGAGTTTCCTGCCGTCTTCATCGTGGGTTGTGAGGAAGGCTTGCTGCCCTACGCGCGCGGCGATGAGGAGCCGAATGTGGAGGAGGAGCGGCGTCTCTTCTACGTCGGCATGACCCGGGCCCGGGAAAAGCTCGTGCTGGTCAACGCGCGCCGCCGCTTGCACTTCGGACGCACGATCGAACCGGCGACCAGTCGCTTCATTCAGGACATTGAAGCCGCGCTCGTGGCCCTCCACGAATCGACACCCCGCAAGACCGTGCGCGAGCAGCCGGATAACCTCCAATTGAGTCTCTTTGAGTGAAGTGATGTGCCAGGCAACGAGTTGACGTTTTCGGAAAGGGGTTTGACAAAAGACTTTTGTCGTAGCGCAATGACGTAGAGGCTGTCAGAATTACGTGACGTATCAGTTCCGAATTGCGGCGGGCGGTCGAGCCGAAGCGGCAATTTGACAAAGCAGCGATTGTATCGGAGGGGCAACGGATCGCCTCGGCAGGACCAGCGGCGGTCTACTCTCTAGCCGATGTCGGCAGGTCCGGTTTCGTCACGGGAGGAACTATGACCCCCTCGAATCCAGACCAGCATCTACCGTAGCCGGCGTTTAGGCAGTTGTCCGGAGACATAATCGATGACAAGGTTCTCCACGGATGCCGCCTTGCATATCAATCTGCTGGGTCCGCCGCAGGTCACGTGGAGCAGCGAACCGCTTACGCTGTCGCGTCGTCAGTCTCGAGCCCTGCTCTTTTATCTAGCCCACACGCCGGAGCCGGTCGCGCGCGACCGGCTGGCATTCCTCTTTTGGTCCGACCTCCCTGACCCAGACGCACGCCGTAACCTGAAACGGCTGCTGAGCGCGCTGCGCCACACTTTGCCCGATGACACGCTGCTTACGACCGATCGCGGTACGGTTGGATTGGATCACACCGGCGTTTTTTGCGACTCGACAGCATTCAACGAGTTGTTCGAATCCGCCGAACCCTCGTCTTGGGTGCGGGCCGTGGATCTCTACCGCGGCCCCTTCCTGGACGGCTTCACCGTGCCCGGTTGCCCCGAGTACGGCGAATGGCAACTCCAGATGCAGGCCCAGACGGAGCAGCGCTACCTGGCCACGCTGTCTAGGCTGCTCGACGCCCACCGTGCGGCCGGTGAGTTGGACGTAGCAGTCGCCTATGCCCTGCGCTACCTAGCTGCCGACGAACTTGCCGAAGACGTGCACCGCCGCCTAATCGAACTCCACGGGGCCAGGGGCGATCGCAATGCTGCCGCCCGCCAGTTCGAGCAGTGCGCGCTGCTCCTGGAGCGTGAACTTGGGGTCAGTCCGCTGCCGGAGACGCGGGCCGTCTATGAAACGGCGATGGCGGCGCAGCCGGTGCAGCAGCCGGGCCGTCCGCGTTGGGCGGTTTTGCCTAGTCTCGTCCTGCCCTTGATCGGTCGTGAGGAAGCTTGGCACGCGCTAACCAAGGCCCATGCACGCCTGCGCACCGGCGGGTTGGTCCTCATTGTGGGCGAGCCGGGTGTGGGCAAGTCGCGGCTTATGCGTGAGTTCGCCACGGCCTGCCAGGCCTTCGTGCTGACGGGCGGCAACTCGGTCGGTGCCGAGACCATTCCCTACACGGCCATCGTTGCGGCCTTGCGCCAGGCGCTATCCTCACCCCAACGCTGGCGCAGCATCCCGCCGATCTGGTTGGCCGAGACGGGCCGCTTGTTGCCGGAAATCCGCGAACTGTTTCCGGACCTCCCGCCGCCGGTTGAACTGGAACAGACGTCGGCCCAGACGCGGCTCT